>JAEDMH010000065.1 GCA_016303095.1 Lentisphaeria bacterium
CTGTTTCTATTCCAGGAGGAGTCGTAGGTCTTCTGCCGTAAGTTCTGGTGGGGTCTCCAGGGGATCTCCCATTTTGCGGGAATTTTCTCCCAGGGCGGCCTGGGCCACCCGTTGTTTTTGCCGTTGCATTTCCAGGACTTTTTCCTCCACGGTGTCTCGGGCCACCAGGCGATAGGCGAAGACAGGGCGGGTTTGTCCGATGCGGTAGCAGCGGTCGATGGCCTGGGCCTCTGCGGCGGGATTCCACCAGGGATCCAGGAGGAAGACATAGTCTGCCGCCGTGAGATTCAGGCCCACGCCTCCCGCCTTCAGACTGATGAGGAAGAGGGGGATGTGAGGATCCTCCTGGAACTGGCGGACCACCTCCTTTCGGTTTTGGGTGGTGCCGTCCAGATAGACATATCCCCATTGTTCCTGTTGGCAGAGGGAGGCCACCAGCTGGAGGAGGGTGGTGAATTGGGAGAAGATCAGGGCCTTGTGTCCGGCTTCCAGGAGAGGGGCGAGGGTCAGAAGAAGGCAGGAGAGTTTGGCGGTTTCCTCCTGGCGAAAGGCTTCCTGGATCAAGCCGGGGTGGCAGGCGGCCTGCCGGAGGCGCAGGAGGGCATCCAGCATGGTGTTCGTGCTGGCGGCTTCACCGCCTCCCTGGGAGAATTTTTGGCGATAATAGGTTCGGAGCTGGTCATATTGTTCCCGTTGCTTTTGGGGGAGGTCGCACCAGAGAATCTGTTCGGTCTTGGGGGGCAGGTCGGGGGCCACCTCCTCTTTGCGGCGGCGGAGGAGGAAGGGAGCCACGGCCTGGCGCACTCGTCGGGCGGTTTCGGGGTTGGCGAGGAGTCCATTGTCCCGTGCCATGGTGCGAGTGAGGGAGGCGGGGAAGAGTCCCGGGTTCAAGAAGGTGAGTTGGCTGAAGAGTTCGGCCAGGTGGTTTTCCACGGGGGTTCCCGTCATGGCCAAGCGGTGTCGTGCCTTGAGGGCTCGGGCGGCCTTGGCGGTGAGGCTTTCCCCGTTCTTGATGGCCTGGGATTCATCCAGCACCAGATAGTCCAGGGGGATTTGGGCCAGTTTTGGGGCGTCCTGTCGCAGTGTGCCGTAGGTGGTGAAGACCAGGTCGTATTGGGCTAACCACTGGGGGGGGGGCTGGCGGGCGGGGCCGTGGTGGCAGGCGGTGCGCAGGGCGGGGGCGAAGCGCCGTGCCTCTTCCTGCCAATTGAAGAGGAGGGAGCTGGGCATGACCACCAGGGAGGGGGAGAGAGGATTTTCCTGGTGGCGCCGGGCCAGGAGGGCCAGCACCTGGACCGTTTTTCCCAAGCCCATGTCATCTGCCAGAATGGAGGAGAGTCCCCGTTTTTCCTGGCGGGTGAGCCAGGACAGGGCGGCGCTTTGGTAGGGGCGCAGCCGAGCTTGGAACCAGGGAGGGAGGGCAGGGGGCTCGGGGGATTCGGGGGGGGGAGAGGTGTGGCGGAGATTTTCCAGGATTTCGCCGTAGCGTCCGTCCCAGTCCTGGAGCTGTTCCTGGAGAAGGGCATTGAGGAGGGCGGCCTGTTCCTGGCGGAAGCGCACCTTTTGGTCATGGGATTCCCCGATTTCCACCAGGGAGGTGAACTTTTCCAGCCATTCCCGGGGCAGGATGCCATAGGTGCCGTCGTCCAGGCGTACGGAGGAGATTCCCTTCCGGGCGGCTTGAAGAAGCTGTGGGGTTTCCAGGCGGGTGCCGTCGGGAAACTCCACGTTGGCCTTCAGCTCCAGCCAGTCCAGCCCGTATCCGGCCACGCCGAAGGACTTTTCCACCGGCCTGCGATAGGTCTTTCCCTGGGCGGTCACCTCCCATCCTTCCAAGACCAGGACTTGCACCGCCTTTTCCAATTGGATGGGAAGGAGTTTCCAGCCGGGATCCTCGTCTCCTCCGGTGCGGGTCACCTTGCGGAAGCCCAGTTTCTTCAGCCGTTCCTTCAGCCGTTCCTCCTCCTGGGGCTGCCGGAGGAGAATTTGGTGGTGTCCCGCCAGCCGGGATTCCGGGGAGTCTTCGGGGCAGAGGGTGTCGCCGTAGAGGAAGGAGAGTTCTCCCTGGAGCTGTTCCTTGCCCAGGTGTTTGAAGCGGGCGGGGGTGAGATAGAGTTTGCCCAGGGGAGGGCAGGAGTCCACGGGGATCTGCTCCGCCTCGGGAATTTGGGAGAGGTCCGCTCCGCCGTCCAGGGCCAGCAATTCTCCCCAGTGGGCGGCCTCCCTGCGGTCCATCCAGGGCATGGGGGCCCCGATGCGGGGCAGGAGTTGGGGGGCGGCCAGGCGGATGTCCAGGAGATGGAGGCCCTGGGGGGTGATGGCCCAGCCTGCCGAGGAGAAGGCCAGCCACTTCTCCAGGGGAACATTCCCTGCCGGGGCACCAATTTCCAGGAGGAGACGGCGCAATCCCTGGAGGGAGTGTTCCCAGCGGGCGAACCAGGGGGCGGGGCCTGCCTGGGCAAGCCGGTGGAGCTGCCAGGGTTTCCCGGGAATTCGGCTAGCCCATCGCAGAGAGTCCGGGAGGGCGAAGAGGAGGGAGCAGAGGGCGCGCTGGGCCTCCTGGGGCACCAAATAGCGATTGCCCCGGCATCCCGGGCGTTTCTCCCGATAGGGATGGAGCCAGGAAAGGAGCGCCTGATCCTCCTGGCGGGGCACCAGGAGTTCTGGCTGTTCCACCACGGGCTGGAGGGGAGCGGGGGCAGTCCCCTGGGCTCTCCACCACACATCCAGGATCAAAGACTCCGAGAGCCGGGCGGGAAGAGACGGCAATTCCAGGACATAGAGGAATTCCACGGCCAGGCCGGGGGAGACTCCTGGAAGAAAAGATTCTTCCTTCCGTTTCCGGGAGGAGGGAAGGACGCCCCGGGCCGCCTGGGCCTTCCTCCGCAAATAGCCCCGCTCATATTCCACCAGCTGCCCTTGGGAATCCAGCGCCCGATCTCGCCCGGGATTCCGTTTCCGGGGAGTCTTCAGAGGGGATACCGTCAGCTCATCCATGGGGGCAAGGTGGCGGGGCGTGGAGCCTCAGGGAAAGAGCTTCTTGGTGGGGGGCAGGGGATCGTAGGTGTAGGAGCAGCCCAGATGTCGCAATCCCTGCTCGTCCCCGTGGCCTGGGGTATGGGAGAGATGGACATCGCAGCCTTTCAGCTGGGCCAGGCAGTCAAGGGCCTTCTGTCCCTGGGGGGAGGTGGCGCAGGAGACAGTGAGGACGATGAGAGCTTCGGAGAGATTGAGGCCGCTGCGTTTGGCGCTGGTGCCCAGTCCGTGCTTGAAGCGGGCCACCTTCTCCAGGATGTCCGGCTGCAGGAGATGCTGGTTACGGGGAATGCCGGCCAGATGTCGCACCGCATTCAGGATCATGGCCACGGCGGAGTGCATGAGGCTGGAGTTCATGCCCGTGGCGATGAAGCCGTCGGGCAGCTGGATGGCGGCGCCGCAGTAGATGCCCCCGTCTCCCTCGCCCTCCGTTTCGCAACGCTGGGCCGTCTCCCGGGCCTTTTCCACTACCACCCGGTCCGTGGGCTTCAAGCCTGCCCGTCGCACCAGTTCCTCCGCCCGCTGGACCGTCGTCTCGGAGGCTCGCCCCAATTCCTGGGCGGAGACATATTGGAAGTAGCGCCGGATGATCTCCATTTGGGCCGCCTTGCGCACCGCCTCGTCATCCACGATGCCGGCGGCGATGCAATTCACGCCCATGTCCGTGGGGGAGAGATAGCCGCTGCCCTGGCCTCCGGAGATGCGCTCCAGGAGGGCCTTCAGGAGGGGGAAGGTCTGCAGATCCCGGTTGTAGTTCACGCTGGCCACGCCGTAGGCCTCGAAATGGAAGTGGTCCATGGCGTTGTTGTCCTGGAGGTCGGCGGTGGCGGATTCGTAGGCGATGTTCACCGGGTGGCTCAAGGGGAGATTCCAGACGGGGAAGCTTTCGAATTTGGCGTAGCGGGCGGGGCGTCCTTGCTGGAATTCGTGGTAGATTTGGCTGAGGCAGGTGCCCATCTTTCCGGAATTGGGGCCTGGGCCGGTGACCACCACCAGGGGACGGCTCACGGGAACATAGCGGAGGGAACCCAGGCCTTCGGCGCTGGCGATGCGCTCCACCTGGTTGGGATATCCGTCCAAGTTGCCGTGGAGAAAGACCTGGATGCCATGGCGCTCCAGGCGACGCTTGAAGGTCTGCACCGCCGGCTGCCCGGAATACCGGGTGACCACCACCGCCGTCACCTCCACCCCCACTCCGTGGAGATCGTCGATGAGCTTCATGGCCGCATTGTCGTACGTGATGCCAAAATCCGCCCGAATCCGCTTCCGCTCAATGTCCTCCGCATAGATGCAGACGATGATGTCCGCCTCCGAGGAAAGGCTCTGAAGGAGGCGCACCTTCACATCCGGATCGTATCCCGGAAGAATCCGGGCCGCATGAAAGTCCCCCATGAGCTTGCCCCCAAACTCCAGATAGAGACGCCCTTCCCCCTGGGCGGCACGCTGGAGAATGGAGGCTTTCTGGGCGTCAAGATATTTTTGGTTGTCAAAGGCGGCGGACATGGGAGGAAGGACAAGAGGCGAGGAAGGACGGGGGGAGGGCTCCCCTGAAACGAAGAAAGCGAACAGAGAACTGAGGGAAATTCAGGACTCTGCTCGCTTTCGATTCGAGGCGGAACGAGGTACGTTACCGGATGAGGCCGGCCGCGCGACGACGGGCCTCGCAGGGCTTCACGTAAGCCTGGCGGGACTTGTACTCGTCCATCACATTCTCCTTGTCCATCTTCTTGCGGAGATGGCGGATGGCGCGCTCGATGGGTTCACCTTTGCGGAGCTTGACTTCTGGCATGCTGTATCACCCCCTTGGGGCCATTGGGAAAGGGATCGTCGAAACCCCTACGGGGAAAGCCTCAAAAACCAGGGAAAAATCCCCAGTGCTCCCCCGTGGGCGGGAAATGGCCTTAACATAGCCTCCCAGGGAGATTTTGCCACTCCCGGCATCCAGGAAGATCACCGGATCACATTGCCCTGGCCATCGGTGAATTTCTTGGTGCAGATAGAGATGAGATCGACAAGAGCCCAAATGGATCCTGCGACGCCGCAGGTGATGATCTGGAGCACAAGAATGAGGATGCCTTTCTTTGGGCTCCCGACATAAAATTGGTGTCCTCCAATTCCTCCCGTGAATAGACAAAGAAGCAAAGTGGTGGTCCAATCCTTGGAAGAGGTGCCTCCGGCAGCCTGACCTTGAGCTACGCCCCCTTGGGGAGGCAGGGCACATCCGCAGTTCAGCCAGATAGCCTGGTTCTCAAAGACAGGTTTTCCGCAGGTGGCGCAGAATTTCTTTTCCACGCCACAGGGGACTCCACAGTGGACACAGAGGGTGGCTTTGTCATTGATTGGTTGGCCGCAACTCGTGCAGAACATGGTGGGGATTCCTTTGCTGCCAATGCTGGGAAGAGGGAAGGCGGTTCTCGAGCTCCCAAGGGGAGAGTCTAGACGTTTACGATGTCATAAGTTTTTCCCAAAAAATTAGTTATGGAAGTTGCAGAATCGTTTCCCTTGCGGTGAGGAGTGTTTTTCTTGAGGGGGGGAAGTTGTAGGCGGATTGGGGTTTCCCCTTTATATTCCACCGTTCCTCGTCCATCCCCTGTTTCCTCTTGGCCCCCTATGCAGTGATGCAAGGAAGCGAATCATGCCCAGACCCACCTATTACGAGTCTTTGTCCCCGGCGTTTACGGGGGCCATTCCCCGTTCCCTAGCGTGCCATCGTGAGGAGGGGGAGTTTGTCTTTGGCAAAACCCTTTCCCTGAGTCCCTTGGCGGCGGAGCGTCTAGGGGAGACCTTAAGGCGTTTTGGGACGGAGGCGGTGGTGTGTGAGGAGGGTGCCCAGGTGGTGCTTTCCCAGGAGGGGTCGTTGCCGGCGGAGGGATTTCGCCTGGAGGTGACCCCCCAGCGCATCTCCCTGGCCTATGGCGATGCTTCGGGACGCATCTATGGACTGGGTGCCTTGGAGCAGCTGCTCTTTTTGGCGTACCGCTTTGGGGCCGACCAGGCCATGCTGGAATGCGGCATCCTGGAGGATCAGCCCCGCCTTCCCTGGCGTGGCGTCATGCTGGATTCCGCCCGGCACTTTCAAAGCCCGGCTGTCATAGTGCGGTTGCTGCGGGCCATGGGGCGGTTGCGCCTGAATCGTTTCCATTGGCATCTTACGGATGGCGAGGGCTGGCGCCTTCCCTGTCCCGGAGCGCCGGAGCTTTCCTCCCTGGGAACGCTTCAGCAGGGGGGGTATCGCCGGGAGGAGATCCAGGAAATCTGCGCCGTGGCCCGGGAGAATGGGATCATGATTGTGCCGGAGATTGATTTTCCCGGACACAACCGGGGGTTGCTGGAGCTCCATAGAGAATTGCGCTGCGATCCCCAGGGGGGCAGCAACGAGATTTGTCTGGGCAATCCCGATTCCCTGGCCTTTGCCAAGGCCCGTTTCCAGGAGGCCATGGAACTCTTTCCAGACAGCCAGTACTTCCACATTGGGGGAGACGAGGCCTGGGATGGAAACTGGCGGGCCTGCCCCAAATGCCAGGCAAAATGCCGGGAACTGGGACTGCCCAGCGCCCGGAAATTGGAAGAATGGTTCATGCGGGAGCTCTCCCAGTTCCTGGTGGATCACGGAAAAACTCCCATCTCCTGGCGCACCGAGGCGATTCTCACTCCCCAGAATGTGCTGCAATGCTGGGGAAATGCCAATGACATGAACGCCTGCGCCTGGCACGACCAAGGGGAGAATCTGGTGATCTCCTCCATCGACAATGCCTACTACCTGGATTATCCCCAGGCGTCGGAGGAACCCCGCTTCTGCTGGATGGTGAATCTCTCGGAGGAGGGCGTCTATTCCGCCAATCCCGCCGCCCACATGGGAGAGAAGCTGGGGGAGCGGCTTCTGGGATTGGAGTGTCCCCTGTGGACGGAACTGGTGCCGGAATGGCGCATCGGGGCAAAGCTTTTTCCCCGTCTGGTGGCCGCCGCGGAATCCGCCTGGAGCCCGTCAGGCGGTTCCTTTGGGGACTATCTCTCCCGGCGTCGGGCCTTGGAGTTGGCGGGCTATCTCTGGTGGTAGGGAGAAAGAGGAGCGGGAAGGAGGATGAGGGAATCGTTTTTGGACGGATTGCTGCAGGGGGTTTTCCGGGTGTTGGCGGAGGTGGTGCCGCCCACGGCGGATTTGTCTTCCCAATCCCTGGAGGAGATCGCCCGGGCCATGGGGGCGGAATATGCCGGGGAGCCTTGGCTCTATGGCGCCGTGATTGCCGACCGCCCCGATGAACTGGAGCGTTTCTCCCCGGAGGTCTTCGGCCCTGCCTTCGCCCGGGAGTTTTCCCGTCCCATGGTGAGAATGCTTTCGGGGAAGGGACGCACCCGTCCCCAGCTCTCCGACGCCCTGGAGGCCGGAACCCTGATGGCCGGAGAATATGGAGGGATCTGCGCCGTCAGCGGAGACGCCCTCCCTCTGGAAGACTCCTATGTGGATTCCGTGGAGGCCCTCACGCTCTGCCGGAACAAAAGCCCCCAGACCCTGGCGGGAGCCACGGTCAATGTCTCCAAATACACCGCCCCTGACATGGCGCTGGCCTATGCCAAGGCCGCCCGAAAACTCTCTCGGGGCGCCCGCTTCCTCTTGTGCCAGGCAGGATGGGACATGGCGAAGGCCCAGGAACTCCAATGGCTCCTCCAAATCCGGGATTCCATGGTGCCTGTGGTGGCCCGGGTCCTCTGGTTCTCCCGAGATCAAATGGATGTGCTTTCCCATTGCCTGCCCCCAGGCGTGCTTCTCCCCGAATTGCATTTGCGCGCCCTGAAAGAAGCCTATGCCCAAGGCACGGAGGAAGGAAGACGCGTTCAGGCCCGCTCTTTGGCTCTCCTGATGACCGGGTATCGTCGGCTGGGATTCAGCGGCGTCCTTCTGGCGGGGGAACACACCGGCATGGATCGGGCCGCCCTCCAGGAGGAATTCCTCCTCTGCCAAGAAAAATGCCCCGACTATGATGCCTGGCTGACAGTGTGGCGAAAGGAAAATGCCTTGATCATGAGACCGCCTGTGAAGACCCCGCGGTATCTCTTCGCGAGGCTCCTCCAGGAACACGGACGGGATCCCGCACGCCTGGATTTCGATCCCACCAGTTCTCTGGATGTGGGAAAGGCCTCCTGGAATGATCGGCTGGTCTCCCGACTCCTCCAAAAGGCTTCCACTCCCACGACTTCCCCTAAATTCCGGGAGTTCCTCTGCAAGCTCTGCGGGATCACTCCGCAACAACTTCCCGCCCTGGGCGGGCTGGGGTATCTCCCTAATGGCCAATGTCCCAAGGGACTGACAGGAGGAGCCTGCGGAAATGTGGGGGGAGAAGGAGAGTGCGACTGCCGAGAGGGACTCTGCTTCTTCCGCCGGGTCCTGGCTTTGGCCGCCGCCCAGGGAAGACTCCCCGAACTGGAACGGTGACCCCGCCTCCGCAACAGGTGAAATCTGGAAATCTAGATCTCTAGCCCTTCTAGGGCATTGAGATTTCCCGGCATTCCGTTTGCGGGGGGGCGGAGGGGAGGGGATATATTGGGGAAAACGTCAGGGGAAGGGACGGATGGGGTTGGTTTCCCAGGTTGTTTCGTCCCCCGAACCTGTCTGCGGAAATCATGCGAGGTGTTTTTGAATGAAAGCGAAAGTCTATTTCACGGACATGCGGACCCAGGCCTTTGGGAATGGTCTAGCGGGAAAGATGGTGGCGTTGACCCGGGCCGCCGGCATGGAAAAGCTTCCCTTTTCGGGACGTTTTGTGGCCATCAAGCTCCACTTTGGGGAGTTGGGCAATCTCTCCTTTGTGCGTCCCAACTATGCCCGAGCCCTGGGGGACGAGGTGAAGCGCTTGGGCGGCAAACCTTTTCTGACGGACTGCAACACCCTGTATGTGGGCCACCGGCGGGATGCCTTGTCCCATATCGAGACGGCCTATCTCAACGGCTTCACCCCGTACACCACCGGATGTCATATCCTCATCGGGGATGGTCTGCGGGGGAACGACGAGGTGGTGGTGCCGGTGCGCAATGGAGAGCTGGTGAAGGAGGCCCGCATTGGGAGAGCCATCATGGATGCGGATGTCTTCCTTTCCTTGACCCACTTCAAGGGACATGAGTGCACGGGATTCGGCGGAGCCATCAAAAACATCGGCATGGGATGTGGTTCCCGGGCCGGCAAGATGGATCAGCATTGCGATGAAAAACCCCAGGTGAATCCCGAGAAATGCGTGGGCTGCCATCATTGCGCCAGAATCTGCGCCCACGATGCCCCGGTGTTCGTGAATGGAAAGGCTCACCTGGATCACCAAAAGTGCGTGGGCTGCGGACAATGCATGGGAATCTGCCCCAAGGACGCCATCGAACCTTCCTCGGTCTCCCATCCCGGCTCCTTGGACAAGAAAATGGCGGAATACGCCATGGCGGTCCTGGATCACCGACCCCATTTCCATGTGAGCCTGGTGATGGATGTCTCCCCCAATTGCGATTGCCATCCGGAAAACGACGCCGCCATCGTCCCCAATCTCGGCATCTTCGCCTCCTTCGACCCCGTGGCCTTGGACCAGGCTTGCGCCGATGCGGTGAACGCCGCCCCGGTGGTGCCCCAAAGCAAATTGGGGGATCTCTCCTCAAAGGCCGAAAAGGATCACTTCACCACCATCTCCCCCTGCACCAATTGGAAACTCCAGCTGGAACACGCCGAAAAGATCGGGCTGGGCACCCGGGAATATGAGTTGATTCGGGTGAAGTGATTCTATAACTTATTGATAATCAACTAGTTATAACATAAAACCCGCCGTCCCGTAGATTCTGGGAACGGCGGGTTTTATTTTCTCTCTTGGGTGGGGGCGTCAGTAGGTTTCCCGGAGGTGATAGGTATTCAGTTCCCGGAGGAGCTTAGCGGGGGTGTAGTCAACGCTGGTAGTCAGTTGGAGGGTGGTGGTTCCGGGGAGGAGAGTGAAGGCGTTATCCTGGAAGAGGGCATGGGGGTCATTCTTCAGGGAGAGCCAGAGGAAGAAGGCGGGGGTGTCGGCCTGGAGCGTGATTTGGAAGTTACGCTTGTCCTTTCCCATGGGGGCGACCTGGGCGATCTTCACCTTGCTTTGGGGCAGGAGCATATCCTTCCAGCGAGCCAGGACCAGGGTTTCCCGGAAGTGGTGCTTTGTGCCATTCTCCTCGAGGGCGTTCACCTCCAGGAGGAGGACGCAATCCTGGGCGGCGTGTCCCTTCCGGGCCTGGGAATCATGGTAGAAATCGGGGACTTCCAGGGGCAGGGATCCCATGCGATCCGCCTTTACCACATATTCCTTCTTTAGGATGGCCTTTCCTGTGGCCACTTCCAAGAGAGTGAAGGTGACATTGCCCTCCACTTTGCCCGGCAGGTCGGTGAGGAAGAAGGCTTCCATGGGCTTCTCCGGGCTGGTGTGGTAGGCCACCACCTGGACAGGGGCGTAGAAACGCCGGGCCATGTAGTGGAGGGCCTTCCAGCGGCCGGAATATTCCAGGGAGGACCAGGAGGCCACGGGCCAGTTGTCGTTCAACTGCCAGAAGATGGTGCCCATGTTGCGGGGGCGGAGGCTATGCCAGTATTCCACGCCAGTGCGGATGGCCAGTCCCTGCTGAATCTGGGAGAGATAGAGGATTCCCTCGAAGGAGGTCGGCATGCGGAAGTAGTTGCCGAACATGCCCACGATCTTGGCATTGGCCGGAAGACCCGCCTTCTGGTGACGGTCGAAGACCGGGCAGAAGACATTGAAATCCTCCTTCTCGGCAAAGGTGCGCACCGTCTCCAAAGAGGGGAAGGACTGGAAGCCGAATTCGCTGCAGAAGCGGGGACGCACCCGGTAGTAGTCCTCGAAGGTGGCGCCCCCATGCCAGACCTGCCAGTAGTGCATGTCGCCGTCGGCGTCGGCCAGCCAGTTGTCGGCATAGTTGTTGGGGCCGGCGCAGGGGGAGGAGGGCCAGAACATGTGGGTGTCGTCGGCCGAGGTGATGGCCCGGGCCACCGTCTGGTTCAGACGGTCGTAGAGGACCAGCCACTCGTCCCGCTGCCGGCGGTTGTCCCCGGCGCCATTGACGGAGCCAATCAGCTCGTTGTCGCCGCACCACAGAGCCAGGGAGGCGTGATGGCGGAGGCGTTTCACCTGGTGGACGATTTCCTGGTGGACGTTTTGGAGGAACTGGGGGGCGTCGGGGTAGATGGCGCAGGCGAACATGTTGTCGTGCCAAATCATCAATCCCAGGCGATCGCATTCCTGGTAGAAGGCGTCTTCTTCGAACTTTCCGCCGCCCCAGAGTCGCACCATGTTCATGTTGGCCTTTTGGGCGCTTTCCAGGAGATTCTGGTAGTGTTCGGGGGTGTGCCGCTGAGGCATGGCGTCGCAGGGGATCCAGTCGGCGCCTTTGGCGAAGATGCGCACTCCATTGACTTGGAAGACCATGCTGAATCCGATGTCGTCCTTTTCGTTCACCACTTTCAGTTCCCGGAGTCCGAGTTGCTGGGTGATGGTCTGTCCGTTGCAGGTGGCTTGGAGGGGATAGAGGGGCTGTTCTCCGTAGCCATTGGGCCACCAAAGGGCAGGGGACTTCACGGTGAATTTGGCGGAGGCGGTCATCTTTCCCACCCGGGGCACCCTTGCGGTTCCCTTCTTCTTCTGGCCGTTGAACAGGAACTCCACCGTCACTTCCTCGCCGATGGGGGTGCTTTCCAGAGGAGTGAGTTCCGCCGTGAGGAGGACATCGCAGGAGCCTTTCCGATGGGTCTGGACATCATAGACGTAGTCCAGCACCGCCTGGTCCACGCCCTCCAAGTAGCACTTGCCGGTCATGCCGGAGGAGGGCAGAGAGATGCCCCAGTCCCATCCGGCGGAGCATTGACACTTCCGCAGATAGTTCAGCTTCTTGACGGTGCAGAACCACCCCATTTCCGGGGGATGGACCAACATCTCCTTGGCCGCCTCCTCGCCTGCCTGCCGGACAGCCCGGAATTCCAGACGGATGGTGTTCTCCCCTGCCTTGAGGAAGGATTTCACATCCTTCCGGAAACGCAGAAACTGGTCGTCGAGGCGGGACACTTCCTTGTCGTTGAGGAAGAGGGTGGCCACCGTGTCCACGGAATCCAGATTCAGGAGAACGCCCTGGGCCTCCAAGAGTTCCGGGGGCACGAAGAAGGAACGCTGGTAGACCCAGTCCACATCGGCAACCCATTGCACCTCCCGCTCGTTCTCCCCGTAGTAGGGATCCGGGATTCGCCCATTTTCCAAGAGCGCAGAGTAGTTGTCACCCGGAATCTGGGCGGGGATGAGATCGCTTTGGCCGTCCTGGCTCAATTGCCAGGTTCCGCATAGGTCGATGACGGGGTAATGGGACATAAGGGGGATTTCCAAAAGGAAAATACGGGGAAAGGGAAAGGGAGAAAACTTAGGGGAAGCAAGGAGAGAAAATCAGGGCTTTCCAGGAAAAACTAGAAAAAGGGAAAGAGATAAGATAATGGGTGTTCCTGGTTTTTCCCTAGGAAAACCCCGGAGGAAAACAGGGAAGACGCGGGGGAGAAAAGAAA
>JAEDMH010000066.1 GCA_016303095.1 Lentisphaeria bacterium
TAGAAATCTAGAAATCTAGAAATCTAGAAATCTAGAAATCTAGAAATCTAGAAAACCACTAGAGTCAAGGAAATTATAACAAAACATCCAGGGCAGAGCATGCGCAGCAGGCTCTGCCCTCTCCGTGGTCTCCGTGAGCCCGGCTTGCCGGGCCTTCCGTGCTTTCCGTGTTTCCCTCCGTGCCCTCCGTGTTTTACCTCTCTGGGTGGAACTCTCCGGCAACGAGAGTTTGACAGGAGAGGCTGGCGGCGTGGAGGGCGCGGGAGAAGGCCTCCTGGGGAGGGGTTCCGCAGAGCCATTCGGCGAAGAAGACGCCGGAGGCGGTATCTCCGGCTCCCAGGGAGTTCACCAGGGGGGAGGCGGGAGGCACAGGGAAGGCGCGGGGATGTGTTTCCCCGGGGAGGAGGAGCCAGGCTTCCTTGGCCTCGTCGGTGCCCCCCAGGGTCGCCTGCGGATATTGTTTTCCCAGCTTTTCCATGGCCTTAGGGAGGGATTCTCCTCCGGGGCAGAGGGCTTCCAGCTCCCGTCGATTAATCTTCAAGACAAGATTCGGGCAGAGTTTGGCCATGGTGGGGAAATGCCTCCCATTGTCCAGGAAGAGGAGTTTTCCCTGGCTGGCCGCCAGTCGGGCGATTTTCTGGGGGAAGTCGTCGGGGGTTTCGGGAGGAAAATTTCCGGCGAGAGCCACGGCCTGGGCATCTTCCAGGCAAAGGGTCAGGGTTTCCAGGAAGCGCTTTTGTTCCTCCGGGGAGAGAGGAGGCGCCTCCTCCACCAGCTCGGTCATGCCCTGGGCAGTGACTAGATTGGTGCAGACCCGGGTTTCTCCCCGGCATTCCACCGCCTGGAAAAAGAGCCCCTCCTCCCGACAGGCCTCCTGAAAGCGCCTTCCCCGTGCGCCGCCCAGACAGGTGAGCAGGATGGCATGGCACTCCTGCCCTCCCCAGCACCGAATGGCCCGGCAGAGATTGGTGGCCTTGCCCGCCGGGTATTCCCAGGTCTCCACGGCCCGGTTCACCTCCCCCAACGCCAAAGCGGAAAAGCGGAGTCCCCGCTCCCAGGCTGGACTGCATCCCACCACCAGCAGACTCTTCATGACTCTCTCTCCTATCGTTTCCGGAACTTGTCGCAGACCCGGCGGGCCTCTGCCAGAATCTCCTCCTCTCCGGGCACCTGGCGATGGCGCATGATGAATTTGCCGTCGCAGAGCAGGGAATCCACGCAGGAGCTCTCTCCTGCGTAGACCAGATTGGAGCGCAGGTGGTAGTCTCCCACCAGATAGGGTTGATCCAGGTTGAGGAGCATGGCATCCGCCACCTTTCCCGGAGCAATCTCCCCGGCGTCCTCCACAAAATACCGGCCGGAGGAGGTGGCCCAGGAGAAGACCTTTTCCGCCGGGCAGGCGGTGGGATCCAAGGTGCGGCATTTTCCCGCCAGGGCGGCGCATTTCATCTCGGAGAACATGGAGTGGGCGTTGTTGGAGGCGCATCCATCGGTTCCCAGGGCAATGCGGCACCCCGCCTGCTCCGCCGCAGGGAAATCGAAGATGCCGGAGCACAGCTTCAGGTTGCTGGTGGTGTTGGCCACCAGAACGCAGCCCCGCTCCGCCGCCAGACGGCGATCCTCCTCCGTCATCCAGACACAGTGGGCGAGATAGGAATGTTCCGTCAGCAATCCGCAGGCGTCAGCATATTGGAAGGGGGTCATCCCCCCGTGCTCCCGCTGACAATCCTGGAACTCCTTCTCCGTCTCCGCCAGATGCATGTGAATGGGCAGCCCCTCCGCCTGGCCCTGAGCCCCCGTCTCCCGCAACACAGACTCGGGAACGGTGTAGATGGAATGGGGATCCAGGGCCAGGGTCACCCGGGAACTGTGCCCCCGGCGCCACTCCTGCAGCACCTTCTGGTTCTGGCGATGGAGACGCTCCCGGGCCGGGGCATTGCCCAAATCCAGATAGAAGAGGCCGATAGTGGCCCGCACCCCCAGCTCCTCCACCGCCTGGATGGTCTCCGGCAGAAAGAAGTAGCTGTCATTGAAGTAGACCGTGCCGCTCTTGATCATCTCCAGAATGGCCAGGCGGACGCCGGCCGCCACGTCCTGGGGCGTCATTCGGGCCTCCACGGGCCAGATGTGCTCTTGGAGCCAGGGAAAGAGAGGGAGGTCGTCCGCATATCCCCGCAGCAGCACCATGGCCGCATGGGAGTGGCCGTTGTAGAAGGGGGGCATGAGGGTCATGCCCTGGCCGTCGAAGGTCTCCCGGGCCTCTCCCTCCACTTTGGGGGCGATGGCGACAAAGCGCCCATCCTGGATGGCCACCTCCTGCAGGACACCATCCTCCCGCCGTACATTCTTCAGAAGCAGATCGAACATCGTGTTCTTTCCCAGGGAAGGCAGGGATTTAGTAGCGGTAGTGGTCGGCCTTGTAGGGGCCTTCCACGGAGACCCCGATGTAGGCGGCCTGCTTCTCCGTCAAGGTGGTGAGGCGGGCCTGGAGGGCGTCCAGATGGAAGCGGGCCACCTGCTCATCCAGGGTCTTGTCCAGGAGATAGACCCCCACGGGGAGGGCCTCCCGGGCCAGTTTCAGCTGGGCCATCACCTGATTGGTGAAAGAGCAGCTCATGACGAAGGAGGGGTGGCCTGTGGCGCAGCCCAGATTCACCAGGCGTCCGTCCGCCAGGAGGATGATGCAATGTCCGTCGGGGAAGATCCACTTGTCCACCTGGGGTTTCACGGGAAGATGCCGGATGCCGGGAACCTGCTTCAACTCGGTGACCTGGATCTCGTTGTCAAAATGTCCGATGTTGCACACAATGGCAGAATCCTTCATGGCCGCCATGTGCTCCACCCGGATGATGTCGCAATTGCCCGTGCAGGTGACGAAGATGTCTCCCTGGGAAGCCACATCCTCCAGACGCACCACGGGATATCCCTCCATGGCGGCCTGGAGGGCGCAGATGGGATCCACCTCCGTCACCACCACCCGGGCGCCCTGCCCCCGCATGGACTGGGCGCATCCCTTGCCCACATCCCCGTAGCCGCAAATGACCGCCAGCTTCCCGGCGATCATCACATCCGTGGCCCGCTTGATGCCGTCCAGCAGGGACTCCCGGCATCCGTAGAGATTGTCGAATTTGGATTTGGTGACGGAGTCGTTGACATTGATGGCGGGCACCAGGAGCTTGCCCTGGGCGAAGCGCTGATAGAGGCGATGGACGCCAGTGGTGGTCTCCTCGGAGCATCCCTTCCATTCCTTCACCACTTGATGCCAGAAGCCGGGGCGTTCCTGGAGGCAGCGCTTCAGGAGAGTCTTCAGCTCCACCTCGTCCTCATGGGCGTCGGGGCCCCATTCCAGCACCTGGGGATTCTCCTCGGCCTCGTATCCCAGATGAATCATCAGGGTGGCGTCTCCGCCGTCATCCACCACCAGATTGGGTCCTTTGCCCCCGGGGAAGGTGAGGGCCAGCAGGGTGTTCTCCCAATATTCCTTCAGGGTCTCCCCCTTCCAGGCGAAGACAGACACCCCGGCGGCGGCCACGGCGGCCGCGGCGGAATCCCGGGTGGAGAAGATGTTGCAGGAAGCCCAGCGCACCTCCGCTCCCAACGCCGCCAAGGTCTCAATGAGCACCGCCGTCTCCGTGGTCATGTGAAGACTGCCACTCAGCCGCATCCCCGCCAAGGGACGAGACGCCCCATACTGACGACGACACTCCATGAGCCCCGGCATCTCCTTCTCGCTCATGAGAATCTCCTGCCGCCCCATCTCCGCCAAAGAAGGATCGGCAATGATGTAGCTCTCCGTTTTGTAAAGTTTCATAAATGATTGAATTGCAAGATGTTATAAGATGAAAGAAAGAACTCGGAAAAAGAAGGGGCTCCTCCCTTTCCCGATGACCGCGGGAGGGTTATTCCTGGGGAGCAGGGGCGGGGGCCTCTCCCTCCTCCTGTTCCTGGCGCATCCGTTCTTCCGCCTCTGCCTGGGCTTCCTGGGCGGCTTCGGCGGCGCTTCGCTGGGCCTGGAAGGAGGCGGCGTGACTGGCCTGCTGTTCCTCCTCCTCCCGTTTGGCGGCGTTGGCGGCGGAATCCTCTTCGGAGAGATGGTCCACCAGGGAGACATAGGCGATGGCGTCCTGTCCCTTGGAGAACTTCATCACCCGGACGCCGTAGCAGTTTCGTCCGGTGCGTCGCACCTGTTCCACGGGAATGCGGACGGCCTGTCCGATGCGGGAGAGCATAAGGAGATCCTTGTCCGTCTGGGGTTCCACCTGGAGAGCGGCCACCACCCGGTCTCCCGGGCGCAGCTTGATGCTGATGACGCCCTGGGCGCCTCGGCGGGTCTGGCGGTAGTGGTCCTTGACCATGTGGTCCGGGGCGCCATTCTCCTCTCCCTCCTCCAGGGGTTCTTCTCCCTCTTCCCTTTCCGCCAGGGATTCTCCCTCCTGGATGGCGCCCTCCTCGGGCAGTGCGGGGCCGCCCTCTCCGATGGGCGTGCGCTTGCCCTGTCCCTGGGCGGTGATCACCAGCAGGTCGTCCTGGGGTTCGGCCACGGCCATGGAGACCACCTGAGAGGGGGTGCCATCGGGCCAGGGTTTCAGTTCAATGCCCCGGACTCCCGCCGCGGTCACGCCCATTTCCCGGACTTGGGTCTCGTGGAATCGGATGGCCCGTCCCGCATCGGTGGAGAGGAGGATTTGGCTGTCTCCGGAGGTCATCTGGGCGTCGATGAGGTCGTCGCTTTCCTCCTTGAAATTCAGGGCCCGTTTTCCGGCCTTGGGGATATGGCGGAAGATTTCCATGGTCATGCGCTTCACCACCCCATTGCGGGTGACCATCACCACGGACTTTTCCGCCAGGGCGGCGGGATCGGATTCGTCCACGGCGAGGATGGCCCGCACCTGTTCCTGGGGTTCCTGGGGATTTTCGCTATGGATGAGAGGCAGCACGTTATGGATGAAGCGTCCGGCGTCGCCCCGTCCGCTCTCGGGCAGTTCATAGGCCCGGCGCAGGCGGTAGACCCGTCCGAAGTTGGTGAAGAAGAGCAAGGCGTTGTGGCTGCGGGTGGAGAGGACCATCTGCACCGTATCCCCCTCCTTCCGGGCCTTCATGCCCCGCACCCCGCTGCCTCCCCGGTTCTGGGCGGCGTATTCCTCCTCGCTGCAGCGCTTGATGTAGCCCAGCTTGGAGAGGGTGACCACGTAAATCTCCCGCTTGGTCAGCCCGTCCAGATCCATCTCGCCCCCGTTGGCCTCGATGCGGGTGCGACGGGGATTGGCGAACTTGGCCTTGGTCTCCAGCAGCTCCTTCTTCACCACCGCCATCACATTCTCCCGGCAGGAAAGAATTTCCTCGCAGGAACGGATGGTGGCCTGGAGCTCCTCGTGTTCCCGGTTCAACTCGTCCACCGCTAGATTGGTCAATTGGGCCAGGCGCATCTCCAGGATGGCGGCAGTCTGAAGCTGATCCAGGGGGAAGCGCTCCATCAACTGGCGCTGGGCATCGTTCCGATCCCGGGCGCCCCGGATGATCCGAATCACCTCGTCAATGTTGGCCTGGGCAATGAGCAGGCCCGCCACAATGTGATCCCGCTCCTGGGCCTTCCGCAGGATATACCGGGTGCGACGGGTGATCACCTGCTCCCGATGATCCACGTACGCCTCCAGCAACTGCTTCAGGGACATGGTCCGGGGACGGTTGTGGTCCACCACCAGGAACTGGGCGGGATAGGTAATCTCCAAGGGGGTGTTCCGGTAGAGCTGGTTCAGCACCACATTGGGCACCGCGTCCTGCTTCAGGGCGATCTCCACCATGACCCCGTTCCGGTCGCTGGAGTAGTCGTTGATGCTGCTGATGCCGGAGATGACGCCAGCTTGGGCCTGCTCCCCGATCTTGGTCACCATGTCCGCCTTGTTCACCCCGTAGGGAATCTCCGTCACCCGGATGAGGAGGCGGCCCGTCCGCTCCACGGTGACCACCTCCGCCTTGCCCCGGAGACGGATGCCCCCCTGGCCCGTGGCGTAGAGCTGGCGCACCCCCTTGATGCCGTGGATGACGCCTCCCGTGGGGAAGTCCGGCCCGGGCAGCACCTCCATGAGCTCCTCCAGGGAAATGTCCGGATTGTCGATGAGGGCCACGGCCGCGTCAATGGCCTCCCCCAGATTGTGGGTGGGCACGTTGGTGGCCATGCCCACGCCAATGCCCTGGGAGCCGTTCACCAGGAGATTGGGGAAGGCGGCGGGCAGGACAATGGGCTCCATCTCCTTCCCGTCGAAGGTCTCCCGCATATCCACGGTTTCCTTGTCCAAATCTGCCAGGAGGGCCTCCCCCGCCTTGTCCATCTTGCACTCGGTGTATCGGTAGGCGGCGGCCCCGTCTCCGTCCATGGAGCCGAAGTTTCCGTGGCCTACAATCAGAGGCACCCGCATGGAGAAGTCCTGGGCCATGCGGACGATGGTTTCATAGACGGCGGAATCCCCGTGGGGATGGTAGTTGCCGATGACTTCGCCCACCACCTTGGCGCATTTGTTCAGGCCGCTGGTGCTGGTGAATCCCCGGCGCAGCATGGCGTAGAGGATGCGTCGGGCGCCGGGCTTCAGGCCGTCCCGCACATCGGGGATGGCCCGGCCCACGTTGGCGGAGACGGAATATTGGAGGTAGGCTCCCCGCATGATGGAGTTCACCTCCGTGGCGATGTCGGTGCGGGGAATGGCGCTCCAGGCTTCCGGCGGAATGGTCTTGGTCTGTTTTTCTGCCATGGGAATCGGTCCTTACAAAGGGGAAATCTGCGCGTTGCAGGGAAAAGGGGGGAAGGAGGAAGAAGGAAGAGGAGGGCTAGATGTCCGGATTCAGGACCTCGTCGGCATGCTCCTCGATGAATTGACGGCGAGGCGCCACGGCGCTGCCCATGAGCAAATCGAAGGTCTTGTCCGCATATTCCGCATCCTCCACCGTCACCTGGATCATGGTGCGGGTGGCGGGATCCATGGTGGTCTCCCACAGTTCCGAGGGGTCCATCTCGCCCAATCCCTTGTAGCGCTGGATCACAATTCCCTTCCGCCCCTGGGCCGTCACCGCGTCGCACAGGGCCTCCAGGGAATGGACGGAGGTGACCTCCTGGCTTTGGAGATTCACCAGTTCCGCCACCGGGGCGTCGCTCTGGTAGAGGGTCTGGAGGTCCAGGCCGTTCTCCTTGAGCTTGGCCGCCAGGGCCTCCAGGGCCGCCGACTCCGGCAGCTTCACCACCTGGACTTCCTCCAGGGCGCCCCCTTCCTCGGGGGCGCTGTCAATCACGTTCCCCTCCTCGTCCACCTGGACTTCCGCCGCCTTCTCCTCCTCCAGCTCTTGGCCGGCAGGGGCTTCCGCCTCCTGCTGGGCCAGGCGCTCCGCCTGGCGGGCCGCCAGCTTGGCCAGGGCCGCCTGCTTCAGCTCCTCGCACTCCTGGCTGCTCCAGGCATACCGGGTCACCTGAATGCCGTTTTCCCGGATCTCCAGGAGGTAGTCGGGGAAGGCCCCATGTTCCGCCCGCAAGGCCAGGAACTCCTTGGGCTGGATGCCGTAGCGGGGAAGATTGGTGTTGCAGAGGCGAAGGCAGTCCCGGATCTGCTGGATGACTTGGGCGGGGGCGTTGCTGGGCAGTTCCTGTCCGCCGGGCAGGCGGAGCCCCAGCCGGTTCAGCCCCAGTCCCGTGAGGGTGCTGTTCATGTCATCCTCCGTCTCCACATAGCGTTCCTGCTTGCCTTGGCGCACTTTGAAGAGGGGGGGTCTGGCGATGTAGACATATCCCGCCTCCACCAGGGGGCGGAGATGGCGATAGAGGAAAGTGAGGACCAGGGTGCGGATGTGGGAGCCGTCCACATCCGCGTCGGTCATGATGACGATGCGGTGGTATCTCGCCTTGGAGACATCGATGTCATCCCCTGCGCCGGCGCCGATGGCGGTGAAGAGGGAGCGGATTTCCAGGTTTCGCAGGAGTTTTTCCGGGGTGGCCTTCTCCGCATTGATCAGCTTGCCCCGGATGGGCAGGATGGCCTGGAAGGAGCTCTCCCGGCACTTCTTGGCGGAGCCGCCGGCGGAATCTCCCTCCACGATATAGAGCTCGCAGAGGCCGGGCTCCTTGCAGGAGCAGTCCGCCAGCTTGCCCACCAGTCCCACCAGGGCCTTCTGAGGATTCATCACTTCCTCAATGGCCTTCCGGGCCTTCTCCCGGGCCAGGGCCGACACCACGGCATGGGCCACAATCCGGGCCGCAATGTCCGGATGTTCCTCAAAGTAGTTCTTCAAATGCTCGTAGGCCGCGCTTTGCACCAGCCCTCGGATCTCCGGATTGTTCAGCTTGGTCTTGGTCTGGCTCTCAAACAACGGATTCTCCACCTTCACGGAGACCACCGCCACCAGCCCCTTCCGCACATCCTCGCTGGTGACGGACACCTCCTTCTCCGAAGGCTTCTTGACGGCCCCCTTCTTCCCCGCGGCCGCCCCCTTGGCTCCCCCCGACTTCTTCGCGCTCTCTTCCGCCATCTGCTTCTGGTAGTTGTTGATGGCCATAGTCAAGGCCGTCAAGAAGCCCACCAGATGGGTGCCCCCGTCCTTGGTGTTGATTCCGTTCACGAAGGAGTGGATGGACTCCTCGTAGGAGTCATTGTACTGCAGGGAGAGATCGTAGAAGAAATCCCCCGTTCCGTCGCTGCGGAAATTCTGGACTTCACCGGAGAAGGAGGCGGGGTTTTCGCTGAGGATGGCCTTGTTCTGGTTCAGATAGGCCACGAACTCGGTGACGCCTCCCTGGTAGTGGAAGGTCTCGCTGCGGGGGGCGTTGCCCCGCACGTCGTTCAGGGTGATGCGGATGCCCGCGTTGAGATAGGCCAGTTCCCGCAGGCGCTTCGCCAAAATGTCCCACTTGTATTCCAGGACGCTGAAGATCTCCGGATCCGGCAGGTAGTGGACGGTGGTCCCCCGGGCGTCGCTCTCCCCCATCTCCTTCAGGGATTCCACGGTCTTGCCCCGGGAGAACTTCATTTGATACTTGTGTCCATCCCGGCAGATGGTCAAGAAGAGCCACTGGGAGAGGGCGTTGACGCAGGAGACGCCCACGCCGTGCAATCCGCCGGAGAACTTGTAAACCGCCTTGTCGAACTTTCCCCCGGCATGGAGCATGGTCAAGGCCACTTCGCAGGCGGGCTTGTTTTCCGTGGGATGCATGCCCACGGGAATGCCCCGGCCATCGTCGGTGACGGAGATGGAGTTGTCCATGTGGATGGTCACCTCGATGTTCCGGCAGTATCCCGCCAGGGCCTCGTCAATGGAATTGTCCACCACTTCGTAGACCAGCTGGTGAAGGCCGTTGACATCCGTGTCTCCGATGTACATGCCCGGCCGTTGGCGGACGGGTTCCAGGCCTTTCAGAACTTTGATTTGGCCGCCGTCCGCAGCGGGGGCTTGGGAATTCGGGGCGGGCGTGCTTTCTTCAGGGGCCATGATGGAATCACTCCTTGGGGTGGTTTTGGGGGTTCCCGGCACGCCCTTCAAAGGCGCGGGGAGGGAACAGGGGCAGAGACAGAAAAAAAAAAAAAAGGGGGGGGGGGGAGGAGAAAGGAAGGGCGGGGAGAGGGGGAGATGCCTTTCCCCGTCTCCTTAGCCCAATATGTGCGTGTACGTACGCGCGGGCGTGCGCGTTACTATATGGTACAGGAGAGAAATTTCAACCTCTCCCTCCCTAGGAACCTCGAAGAAACTGGGGTGTTTTCCCCTGCCCTTTTGTTCTTTGCTCACAGCCCCGTGGGGGCGTCAATCCACAGGCATGTCAACTGGGGGAAATGCTTTTGCACTTGGGCCATCATGGCCTTGGGTCCCGTGGTCTCCGTGGCGTAATGCCCCCCCACCAGCACGGGCATTCCCACTTCCAGAGAGGTGATCCCCTCCACATGCCCCAGTTCCCCCGTCACGAAAAGTTCCGCCCCGCCCCTCTGGGCCTCCTCCAGATATTTGCCCCCCGTGCCTGTGACCATCCCCAGGCGACGAATCCGGGCACTGCCTTCCCCTCCGTAAAGGCGGCAGGGACTCCCCAACGCCTTCTCCAGCCGACAGCCCGCCTCCTCCAAAGACAGCGCTTCCGGGAAGTCCCCCAGAATGCCCACGGGCAATCCCCGGGAGAGTCCGAAGGGGGTTTGCGCCGCCAGGGGGATGCCCAGGGCCAGAGCCAGCTGGGCATTGTTGCCCCAAAGGGGATGGGCATCCAAGGGGAGATGCATGCCATACAGGGAAAGCCCGTGCTGCACCAGAAAGCGAATGGCCTTCCCCATCCGCCCCCGAATGGCGGCGACGCCATTGCCCCAGAAAAGTCCGTGATGACAAAATAGGAACTGGGCGCCTTCCTCCGCCGCTTTCTGGAAGACCTCCAGCCGGGCATCCACGGAAAAGGCCACCCGGGAAATCTCCCCCGGACACTCCACCTGCAATCCATTCCGGGAAAAATCCTCCGGACAGGCATACGCCTGAAAAACCGAATCCAGATAGGTCGTCAACGTCTCCACGGTCACCATGCTCTTCTCCTCCTATTTTTCCGGACAGGACTCTTCCACCACTTCTCCCGCCACATCCCGCTCGCCAGGCAACAGCCCCCCAATGCGACAGGAAAGAATCTCCTTCTCGTCCTGCCCCGCCGGCAGATTCCGCAGCACCACATGGAGATAGTTGTCCGACCATCCCTGCCACCCCTTTCCTCCCTCTTCCAGCAGCACGGGAAGAGTCTTTCCCAATTGGCTGGCCGCAAAGGCCCTGGCCTTACGCTCCCCCAAAGCAAGAAGCTTCTCCTCCCGGGGACGGGATATTGCGCCGGCGGGACGGCCCGGCCAGCTGGCGGCGGGCGTGCCCGGACGGGGAGAGTAGCGGAAGACATGCATCAGAGAGAGAGGCAGGGAATCCAAATACTGGTGGCATTGGGCGAACCGTTCCTCCGTCTCCCCGGGGAATCCCACCATCACATCCGTCCCCAGGCAAATTCCGGGAATCCGCTCCGAGGCCCGGCGCACCGTGTCCCCATACTCCTCCAGGGTGTAGCGACGCCCCATGCGGCGAAGAATGGAGGCCTCCCCATACTGCAGGGGAAGATGGAGAAAGCGGCACATCCGGGGATGGACGGCCATGAGATCGATGATGCGCTCCAGACTGGGACCGGGCTCCACCGACCCCAGCCGAAGACGAAACCTCCCGGGAATCTCCAAAATCGCCGAGAGCAAATCCGCCAAATCCCCTTGGGACTGACGATAGGTGGCCACATTCACCCCCGTGAGCACCAACTCCCGATAGCCCCGAGAAACCAATTCCCTCGCCTCCCGAAGCACATCCTCCCAGGCACGGGAACAAGCCGGCCCCCGGACAGAGGGCACAATGCAATAGGTGCACCGAAAGCTGCATCCATCCTGCACCTTCAAATGGGCCCTGGTCCGATCCCCATGAAGCCCCACCCCCGGCAGGGTGAAGCAATCCTGGGGCTCCTGCACCGTCAAAGGACGCACCGCCTCCTTCCGGGGAAGGTGTCGGGGCTCCTCCGGAAGAAAGGCGGAAAGATGACGGGGCTTGGGATTGCACAGAAGCAAATCCACCATCTTGCCGCAGGCCCCCTCCACAAGCCCGGGATCCGAAGCGGCGCAGCCGCACACCACCAAGAAGGCCTCGGGATGACGACGACGGGCCAGAGAGATGAGCTGACGACTCTTCCGGGAGGCAATGCCCGTCACGGCGCAGGTGTTGAGCACCACCACATCCGCGGGCTCCCCCCAGGGCACCATCCCATATCCATGACCGCACAAATCGTCGGCAAGGAGGGCGGTCTCCGCCTGGTTCAGACGACACCCCAGGGTATGAAAGCTAACACGCTTCATCACAATGTCTCTCCAAAACGCAAAAAAGCGCACCGGCGAAAGCCGATGCGCTTGCCTCCTCCCCCTAAAACGGGGAGAGGAACGATGCCGAGGGAGGAAGAAGCCCCGACGACGCCGAGATTTTCCCTACTCCGCCGCGGCTTCCAAGGGGATGATGTTGATCTTCCGGGAGTGCTTCACAAACTCCACCGTGCCGTCAATCAGGGCAAAAACCGTGAAGTCCCTTCCCATGCCCGCATTCTTGCCGGGGAAGTACTTGGTGCCGCACTGACGGATGATGATGCTCCCCGCCGTAACCTTCTCCCCGCCGTAGGCCTTCACCCCACGGTATTGAGGATTGCTGTCACGCCCGTTGCGGCTGGAAGATTGGCCTTTTTTGTGTGCCATGATGAAAACTCCTTAGAAAGGTTGAATATGGAATGAAACAAAAAATCCTTTTCCGTAGAATGGCCGCATAATATACCCCCTCCCCCTCGTTTTTCAAAATCTCAAGAACCCAAGAAGGCTAGATCTCTAGATCCTCTAGATTTCTAGATTTCTAGATTTCTAGATTTCTAGATTTCTAGA
>JAEDMH010000195.1 GCA_016303095.1 Lentisphaeria bacterium
CAAAGAGCCGACCGCAACCCCCGGCAGGGCCAAAAAACGAATCCGAACCCCGTAGGGGTGGCAGGCCTGAATCGACGGGGGTGAAGCGGCAGCGCAACCCCCGGAATCGACAGTGGCAAACAGAGGGCGCTTTTTTTTGGGGGGGAAATTCCTAGCCCCTCTAGAATCCCCTCCTATTTGGCGGGTTTTGGTTACAAGGCGGGGCCGCTGCTGCCCTGGATGCCGTCCATGCATTCCAGAACCAGGGCGGTTCTGGCGGGGAGATAGAGGGAGAGAGTGTGTGTGGCGTCCTTGGGGGCCTGGTTGTAGAAATGCTGTCCCGGCTGGATTCTGCCGAAGCCGTTGTAGGGGAGGGCGTCGGAATCCAGAACGAGGGCATACTCTCCTCCCTGGCAGGGGACGGAGAGGTTTTCATAGGAGTCGGTGGGATGGAAATTCAGGGCGAAGAGGAGTCCGTCCCGTTCGAAGACGAGGAGATGCCGGGTTTGGTCCACCTCTCTGCGTTCTGGGGGGGCCAGGAAGAACCTGGGGTGTCTGCGGAGGAGATGGATCATGGCGTGGTCGAAGGCCAGGAGGGCTTGATAGCGGAGTTTGGGGTCGTCGGCCAAATCCCATCGTCTTCTGGCGTGGTCGTAGGACCATCCGTTTCCTTCCCGGGGGAAATCGAGCCATTCCGGGTGTCCGAACTCGTTTCCCATGAAATTGAGATATCCGCTCTTTCCCGTGGCGGCGGTGGCCAGGCGGGCCATTTTGTGGAGAGCGATGCCCCGGTCCACCAGGAGATTTTGGCTTTGGAGGTCCATGGCGTTATACATGGCGTTGCCCAGGCATCGGAAAAGGAAGGTCTGCCCCCCCACCAGGGCCTGGTCGTGGCACTCCACGTAGGAGAGGGTCTTTTCCTCCTGCCGCCCGTTGTTCAGTTCGTACCAGAGCGCCTCCATGTCCCAGTATTCATCGGGGCGGTCCAGGAGTTTGAACCACAGGTCCGTGACGCCCATGGCCAGGCGGTAGTCGAAGCCGATGCCGCCCTCCTCCACCGGCAGGGCCAGACCGGGCATGCCGGAGATATCCTCGGCGATGGTGAGGACGGGGCGTTTGAGGGTATGGCAGATTTGGTTGGCCATGGTGAGATAGGCCACGGCATCCCAATCTACGTTGGGGCCGAAATATTCCGGATAGCCCTGAAAGGCGTGTCCCAGGCCATGGTCGAAGTAGAGCATGCTGGTGACGCCATCGAAGCGGAAGCCATCCAGGTGATATTCCTCCAGCCAATATCGGCAATTGGAGAGGAGGAATCGGGCGACTTGGGGTTTGCCGTAGTTGAAGCAATAGGAGTTCCAGGCGGGATGTTCTCCCCGGGGGCCGTCATGGAAGAATTGGGAGCGGGTTCCGCAGAGGTTTCCCAGCCCCTCCAACTCGTTCTTCACCGCATGGGAGTGAACCAGATCCATCACCACCCGAAGCCCCATGCCGTGGGCGGCATCCACCAGTTCCTTCAGGTCATTGGGGGTGCCGAAAAGCTCCTCCGGGGCAAAGAAGTTGGCCACATGGTATCCGAAGGAGGCGTAGTAGGGATGCTGGGCCACCGCCATCAGCTGAAGGCAGGTGTATCCCTCCTGGGCAATGCGGGGCAGGGTCTTCTGGAGAAACTCCCGGAAGGTGCCCGCCTTGGGCTCGGTCTGGGCAATCCCCACATGGGTCTCGTAAACCAGCATCTGGGGGGAAAAGGGAACCCCGTCATTCTTCCAGGGATAGGGTGTCTCGCTCTCCCGCACCACCGCATTGAAGAGAACATTGCCCCCGGGCTGGGCATCCCTGCGCACCTGGGTGGTGGCGGTGGGCAGACGCCACCCCGTGCCTCCCTCCCACTCCACATAAAGCTGACAGGCCTGCCCCTCCTTCATCAACTCCTCCGGCACCTCCAATTGCCAATCCTCCGTCCCCTCCACAGGATGAAGCTCAAACCAGGGAGAGGTGCCCCACTGGTTGAACTCCCCCATGAGATGGACGGCCTTGGCGCCGGGAAGCCATTCCCGAAAACGCCAGGTGCCATTGGGAAGACGATGAAAGCCATACCGCCGATGCCAGTCGGCCGCCTCCCAAAGACTCCCTGCCCCGCAATGGGCCAGCAACTCCCTGCGACGCTGCTCCACAAAGGCCTGACGCTCCCGGAAGGGCTCCAGGTAGGGCAGAAGCCAGGGATCCCGGAAGAGTCCCGGCAGGGAAGGCTGGACGGGGGCGTGGGGGGAGGTGTCCTGGGACATGGAAAAGAAATCAAAAGTATAATGCTGAAGATTTCTAGATTTCTAGAACTTCTAGAATCTCTAGAACCTCTAGAACCTCTAGAATCTCTAGATTTCTAGATTTCTAGATTTCTAGATTTCTAGATTTCTAG
>JAEDMH010000067.1 GCA_016303095.1 Lentisphaeria bacterium
ACCTCCACAAAGCAGAGGGTACCCGAATCGTCCTGGCAGACCAGATCCAGCTCTCCCCGATGATGGGGAGCCAGCCAATTCTGGCAGAGGATCCGATATCCGGCGTTCAGAAGAAACTCCCGGGTGGCCTGTTCCCCCCGGCGTCCCAGGGGCGTGCCC
Organism: Lentisphaeria bacterium; assembly: GCA_016303095.1. Lineage (GTDB taxonomy): Bacteria > Verrucomicrobiota > Lentisphaeria > Oligosphaerales > Oligosphaeraceae > UBA1724. The sequence goes on from JAEDMH010000067.1 coordinate 160, forward strand.
GTGGCGTCAGGGGAGGTTGCCCCCTCCCCTGCTAGGGGAACTTTCGTTCGCCATGGCCACCATCTCCACCCCATGGGAGGAAAAGAGAGTCACTTCAGGGGAATCTTCCGGCCCTGGTGTTCCGCGGAGCGGGTTTCCTCCAGGGCAATGCGGAGGGAGTCCCGGGTGCTGGCGGGCAGACAGCGCTCCGGCTCCCGGTTTCGGAGGATGCACTTGACCAGGTAGGCGATCTCCTCCCAGTAGCCATTGTGCATCCCCTCGAAGCTCTTCACCTGGGGCTTGCGTCCCCCGGGGAAGACGATGGAGAGGGCGTTGTCCTGGAGGAGGAGGGTGGCCTTTTCGTAGACGCCGGCCAGCCAGCAGCACCAGCCAGTGCGGCACCAGGAGCCCTCGGCGGCCACCAGGGGGCCTTCTTCTCCGTAGTCGTATTGGCTCAAGCTCTCCTGGAGGCCACCCAGGGGATCCTTCAGGATTCCGGTGGCGGAGACCGCCTTGGGGCGTCCCAGGAGGGAGAGGAAGAAATCCGTGTCATGGAGATGGAGATCCAGGATGGCTCCGCCGGAGCGCTTGCCCTCGGCATACCAATTCACCGGCTTCCGGTGGGGAAATCCGCTGAGGCGGACGGCGGAGAGGCGGAGAAGCTTTCCGTATTTACCGGAGAGGTGGGCCTTGCGGAAGGCCTGGTATCCGGGATCGAAGCGGAGGCATTGGGCGGTCATCAGCTTGCGGCCGGTCTCCCGGGCCACCGCCATCATGTGATCCGCCTCCTCCACCGTGCGGGCCATGGGCTTCTCGCACAAAACATGGCACCCTGCCTCCATGGCATACACGGACACCTTCTCGTGAAGATCCGTGGGCAGGCAAATGTCCACCATGTCCGGCTTCTCCTTGCGGATCATCTCCTCATAGGAGGCGTAGGTCTTCACGGGGGGGAGGGGTTCGCCCTCCGTGGCCAGGATCGCCTTCAGATCCCGGAACTGGGCGGGGCAGGAATCGGCCACGGCCACCAGCTGGCACTCTGGTTGATCCCGATACTGCCGGGCATGGACATGCCCAATGCCACCCAATCCAATCAGTGCAACTCTAAGTTTTCTAGCCATGGGAAAGACAATGGTTTACGGGGGGTATGAGAGGCGGAGAGACGCATACATCAAGGGGGAGCGTCCCGCCCAACGCATCAATAGAATCCAACCCTAGGGAGTGGGAAATAGGGGAGGCCGGGGGCGATCCTTGGGAGAAGGATTCGCCTCTCCGAGGCCATGCCGCTCTCGGGAATGTGACAAAAAAATGGAGCGGGTGATGGGAATCGAACCCACGTAGCTGGCTTGGGAAGCCAGTGCATTACCATTATGCTACACCCGCCCGGAACATCCATCCTGCCGGACTTTTTCTATCCATCCGGCGCGAATCTTTAATTGAGAAACGGCGGCTAATGTAAATGATTCCGCAGGAATTGCAAGTCCTCCCCCTGGCACTTTCGAGGAAGGTTGTATTCCACGCGGGCGCCCTCCTCCAGGCTCTTCCAGAGGGCGTCCCAGAGAGCGAGGAGAGCGGAGGGAGGCAAGAGAGAGGCCCGGGCATATCCCTCCTGGAAAGCCAGGAGGCAGCGCAGCCAGAGAGATTCGTCTTCCCGAGCCAGTTTTCCCGTGCCCGCCAGGAACTGGGCCAGATTTCGGAGGCGGGCCTTTTGGGGGATGGGGAGGGGGAGGAGGCGGACATGGTCGCAGTCCACCAGGCAGACGGGATAGGGGCATTCCTCCCGGCAATTCTGGTTCAGGACGAAATTGGCGGGTTTGGTATCCAGGTGGAAGATTCCGGCGTGGTGGAGATCCGCCAGGAGTCTGCCGCAGGCGGCGTAGAGTTCCTCGGCGTCGGGGCGATGGGCGTATTCCGTGGCGAAGAAATTGCCGTCGCCGCAATCCTCCATGAGGAGGAAGGCGCTGTCGCTTCCCTCCAGGGTTCCTCCCGCCCGGATTTGAGGCGTGAAGCCCAGCATCCTCTCCGTGCTGACACGGCATCGGCGGACATGGCGCTCCCCCTCCCAAAAGTGTCGCTTCCGAAACTCCTTCACCACCAGGCGCTCCCCCGTGGAAAGGACGCACCGGGACAGACGACGCTTCCGATCCATCTTCAGGGCCGTGCCCGCCTCCACCTGGGCCTCATGCCCCTTCAGCGCCTCCTGCACCAGCTGCATGGGAGGTACAGGGGGACGGCTCTCCTCCTCCAGGCACTCCCACAACCCCTCCCCCCAGGAATGCTGATCCTGGGGCATGCGCTCCCGCTGCTGCCGGAGGCGATGTCGCAGGGCAGGCAGAGCGGGCAGGAGCCAGGCCAGGGTCTCGTTCAGGAGTTCCTGGTCGTAGGGTCCCTGGAGGACGGGGCAGCCGGCGGCGGAGGCCAGGGGGGAGAGGCCGCAGGCGCTGGTGCACAGGACGGGGAGCGCGCATTGGAGGGCGTCTCCCAGGAGCATGCTGCCGTAGTCGTTTCGGGCGGGGGTGAGGAGGAGATCCGCCGCCATCATGAGGCACTTTCGGTGCTGGAGGGTAGGGAGGTATCGGAGCTGTCCCTCGGGGAAGCCCAGGGAGCGGGAGGCTTCCTGGAGGAGGGCCAGTCCCTGGGGGCTGGGTTCTCCCGCCACCAGGAAGCGGCAGCGTTCCCGGAGATAGGGCGGGAGGATGGCCAGGGCCTCCAGGGAGCGGTCCACCCCTCCCTGGCGCCAGTCGGCGGCGGGCTGGAGAATCAGAATCGTCCCCTCCTCCTGGCAGCCGTAGGCCTGGCGCATGAGCGCGACCTCCTGGGGGGTGGGATCGGGTTCCGTCAGGAGATCATCCATCCAGGGGGGCAGTCCCCGGAGTCGGGGCAAAGGCACTCCGTATCCTGTGAGCAGGGTGCGTTCCTGGAGAGGGCCGGTGAAGAAGATCTTGGTGGCGGAGGGGGGGCGAAAGAGCTGGGAGAGGAGTCGGCGGCGGAGGAATCCCTCCTGGTTCAGGGCCAGAGAGGCCCCGTTGACGGCGGGGTCCGTCTGGAGCAGGAGCTCCCCCGGAAGGCAGTAGTCCACCCCGGGCAGCGGCTCCAGCCCCACCGAGACCCGATGGGTTCCGCCCTCCCCCAGGGCCAAGGCCAGACGCTGGCGAAATCCTCTTCGGCTTTTGGGGGCCAACACCACCTCCACCCCCGGGGGCGCCGTATCCTCCAATTCTCCGGAGGAGGTCAGCAGGGTGACGCCATGGCCGCGGCGGCGGGCGGCGCCGGCGATGGCCCGGAGTTCCCGGAGGGCCTTTCCGTCGGCGTCGAAGAGATGTCGTGCCACAAGAATCTGCATGGCGTAATCGGGGTCAGAGGAAAGGGGGGTGCGAGAGGGGATCAGGGATCGCCGGTCATGGCCTCCACGGGAAGCAGGAAGGCTTTGATTCCCTCCCGGGCGGCGGTACCTTCCCGAAGACCCTGGAAAGCCTGGAGGAGTTCCTGGGCTTTCGCCTCCTCCACCACCGTCATCAAGGCGGAATTGGCGCCGGGCCAGACATTGGTGTCCATGCGAGGCCCGGTGGAGAGGCCCTTGCCCAGGAGGCGGGGCCACTGGGTGAAGCAGGGGACTCCCGCCTCCCGCAGGACGCCCTGCACCTCCTCCTCCACGGAAATGTTATAGATCACAAGCACCATCTTCATGGCTGTTTCTCCTTCAGGAAGAACGAATAGAGGACGGGGATAAAGACCAGGGTGACCAGGGTGGAGAGGAGGAGTCCGCCGATAATGCAGACCGCCAGGGGGCTCCACAATTCGCTTCCGGTGGTATTGGCCATGGCCATGGGGAACATGCCGCAGACGGTGGTCATGGTGGTCATGAGGACGGGCCGGAGGCGGGAGCGTCCCGTGTAGGTGATGGCATCCCAGATGGATTCTCCTCTGGCCCGGCGCAGGTCGATGGAGTCGATGAGGATGATGGCGTTGTTCACCACGGTGCCCACCAGCATGATCAGGCCGATAAAGCTCATCATGTTGAGGGTCATGCCGGTGAGGGCCAGGGCGAAGACGGCGCCGGCGCCGGCGAAGGGGATGGAGAAGAGGACCACCAGGGGGGAGCGGAGGGATTCGAATTGGGCGGCCATGACCATGTAGACCAGGACAATGCCCAGAATCAGCATCAGGCTCAAATCCCCGAAGGACTTGCCCTGCTCCTTGATCTGTCCGTCATAGTCCAGGGTAATGCCCTGGGGCAGCACCAGTTCCTTGTCCATGGTGGCCTTCAGCTCCCGCCAGACCTCTCCCAGGGAGCGTCCGTAGATGTCGATTTGGAGGCTGACGCACCGTTCCTGTCCCACTCGGGTAATGGAGACGGGTCCCAGCTCCTCGGTGATGGAGGCCAGGGCATCCAGGCGGTAGCGCCGTCCGTTGGCGGTGACCTCGGAGTTCATCAGGTCGTTGATGGTGCGCCGCTCGCTCTCCCCCAATTGGAGGAAGATGTCGTATTCGTCCTCCGCTTCCCGGTATTCCGTGGCGGCGTTGCCGTAGAAGAGCGTGCGGATGGCGGAAACGATGCTGTTTACATCCACCCCCAGAGCGGAGGCCATCTCCCGGTCAATGCGGATGACCACCTCCCGGTTTCCGTTGTCGAAGGTGATGTTGGGGTCCACGGCCCCGGGGGTGTCCAGGGCCATTTGGCGGATGCGCTGGGCCACCTTCAGGGACTCGTCCAGATCATAGCCCAGGACCTTGACGATGATGGGCTTTTCGTTGGAGCCCCCCATCATCATGGTCATGAGGCGGTTGGAGGTGGAGAGGAAGACCCGGTCCAGCTCCGGCCACTCCCGCAGCTCCCGCAGGATGGCCTCTCCCAGTTCCGCGGAAGCGTAGGGGCGCACCTCCCGCTCCAGGAGTTTCACGTTCACCCGGCCGGCATGGCTGCCGCCGCTGCCCCGGTTGGACTGGCCCGCCCGCCAGTTGTTGAAGCGAATGGCGCTCTCCCGGGGCGACCCGTCCTCCGCCGGCGCAATGCCCTTGCCCGCATAGCGGGTGGACAGAAGTTCCTTCTCCTTCTGATAGACCAAGGCCGTGATGCGGCGGGCGGTCTGGGCCGTGATCTCGGGACGGGTGGAAACGGGCAGCTGGAACTGGATCTCCATCTCCCCCGTGTCCTGGTCCGGCGTGAACTCAGTGCCCACGAAGGGAATGGTCAACAGAGCGCCTCCCAGAAGAAGCGCGCCCAGAAGAAGCACCGTCCGACGGCTGCGGAGGCAGAGGCCCAGAAGCCGTCCATAGGCGGCCTCCACCGCCAGGAAGATTCCCTCGGAGAAGCGATAGAGCCTCTGGGAGAGGCGAGTTCCCGCCTTGTCCTGGGGAGAGGGAGGAGGGGCGAGGAGCTGGCTGGAGAGCATGGGCGTCAGGAGGAGGGCGCAGCAGAGGGAGGCCAGGAGGGTGGCGGTCACCAGTCCGCCCAGCTGCTTGAAGATGATGCCCGTGGCTCCTTGGACGAAGACCATGGGGAAGAAGACGCAGATGGTGGTGGCGGTGGAGGCCAGCAGGGAGAGTCCCACCTCCGAGGCGGCGAACATGGAGGCCTCCCGCACCCGGACGCCCCGGGAGATGTGGGCGGTGATGTTCTCCAGCACCACGATGGCGTTGTCCACCACCATGCCGATGGCGATGGCCAGGGCGGAGAGGCTGATCATGTTAATGGTCCACCCCATGAAGAACATGAAGGTGAAGGCGATGATCAGGGAGAAGGGGATGGTGAAGACGATCACCAGGGAGGAGCGGAGATTCCGGAGGAAGAAGAAGGAGACCAGGATCACGAAGAGTCCGCCCCACATCACCGTGCCCCGGACGTTGGCGATGGACTGGGTGATGAAGGTGGAGGAGTCGTTCACCACGTAGAATTGGATATCCTGGGGCAGAGTGGCCTTCAGGCGCTCCAGCTCCTCCCGGACCGCCTGGCAGACCGCCACGGTGTTGGCGCCGGTGCGCTTCTGGACCATCATCATCATGCCGCTGCGGCCCATGGTCTCCACATACTGCGTCACTTCCTCGAAGCTGTCCTCCACCTCCGCCACATCCCGAATGCGCAGCAGGGAGCCGTCCCGCCGCAGGATGGGAATCTCCGCCACCTGGGCGGGATCGGAGAACTCTCCCAGCACCCGGATGGTGTATTCCACCGTGCCGATCTTCAGGCTGCCGGCAGGCAGGGTCTTGTTCTCCCGGGCGATGGCGTCCTCAATATCCTCCAGGGTCAGGCCATAGCCGGCCAGCTTTTCCCGGGAGAGGATGACGGAGATCTGCCGTTGGAGTCCGCCGTGGGCGTTCACGGAGCCCACGCCATCCAGGCGCTGGAGGGGCTGGGCCACCTCGTCGTCGATGATGTCGTAGAGGTGTTCCAGGGACTCCTTGGCGGTGACGCCGATGAGCATGATGGGCATGTCGGCGGAGTCGAACTTGAAGATGGTGGGGGTATCCACGTCATCGGGGAGTTTGGAGACCGCCATGTCCACCTTGCTTCTCACATCGTTGGAGGCCTCGTCCAGATTGGTTCCCCAGGTGAAGGTGCAGGAGATGTTGGAGACTCCCTCGGAGGTGGTGGAGCGGATTTCGTCCAGATTGGCCACGGAGCCCAGGCGTTTTTCCAGCACCCGGGTGACCTTGGCCTCCACATCCTCGGCGGAGGCCCCATTCCAGGTGGTCATCACCGTGACCCGGGTGGGTTCGATCTCCGGCATCAGATCCAGGCCCAGCCGCTGGAAGCAGACCAGGCCCAAAACCAGCATCGCCAAAAAGAGCATGCCGGTGGCGATGGGCCGGCGTACACCGAATTCAGGAAGAGACATGGCGCATCACTCCTTTCCTTGGCCCTCCTCCTGAGAGGAGGCCTCCTCTTCCTGGGGGGCAATGCGGCGGATGGGAGAGCCGTCCGTCAACCGGTGCTGCCCCTGGACCACCACTTCGTCCCCCTCGTGCAACCCCTCCAGCACCTCCACCCGTCCGCCGGTGGTCAACCCCAGGGTCACGGGCACCGCACGGACCGTGTCCCCCTGGCAGACAAAGACCAGCTGACGGTCCACATTGCGGATGGGCAGGGAGACATCCACGGTGACGATATCCTGCTTTTCCTCCAGGAGGAGTTCCACGGTGGCGTACATTCCCGGCAGGAAGGGATAGGTGCCATCCTCCCTCCGCTGATTGGGCACCCGGAGCTCCACTTGGGCCGTGCGGGTCACGCTGTCCACGGCAGGGTGAATCTTTTCCACCAGACAGGTGACCACCTCCTGGGGATTGGCGGGGCTGCGGAGGGTGGCCGGGGTGTGCCCGGGCACCACTTGGGAGAGGCGGTTCACTGGCACAGAGATCACCACCTTCACCGTATCCATGGCCAAAATGGTGACCAAGGGCGTGGAGGCGGTGACTTGGACGCCCGGATCCAGATGGCGCCGGCTCACCACGCCGTCCATGGGAGCGCAGACGATGGTTTCCAGCACATCCAGATTCGCCTTTTCCTCCTCTGCCTTCGCCTGCTCCAGGGAGGCCCGGGCCTCTTCCAAGGAGGCTTCCCCCGCCTCCACTTCCGCCTGGGCGGCCTGCTCCTCCGCCCGGGCCTGGGCCAGGGCCGTGGTGGCCTGATCCAGACTCTGCTGGGTGCCAGCCTGCTGGGCCACCAGCCCGCTCATCCGCTCAAATTCTCTCTGCTTGTCCTCCAGATTGGCCTGGGCAGAGGCCAGGGAGGCCTGGCGCTGCAGCACCACCGCCTGGGCGGAGGCCAGGGAGGCCTGAGCCACGGAGACGGCGGCTTTGGCGGCGGACTGGGCCGCATGGTATTCCCGCCCGTCCAGCAGGGCGATGCGCTGCCCCTTCTTCACCAAGGTTCCCTCCTCCACAGGAGTGCCATCCTCCAATTCCAGGGCCAGCAGGCGTCCGGAGACTTTGGCCTGGAGATCCACGGAGCGCATGGCCTCCACATCTCCGTTGAAGGTCAGTACATTGCGCACTTCCCCCAGGGTGACCCGGGCTGTGCGCACCGGCACGGCGGCACTGCGGGTGCCGGCCTGCTTCCTCTGGGCTTCCTCCCGGGCGGCAGAAATCCGCTTCGCCCCCCAGAAGGAGCCCCCAAGGATCACTACAGCCCCCAGAACAACGGGAAACAACGACGTTTTCTTCATAACGTGTAGAGAAAAATCGGAACAAGAGGGTGAAGGAACCATCTCCCGGATGCGCCCGGCATAGGGCTTTTTCGAGAGGGGGGCCTGGTCCCCGGCAGGCGGCATCCTCCCTCCTTCCCTCCCCTGTCCTACGGGGGAAGGAAGCACGGAGGAGGGGAGTTTCCCCCTAGGCTACGGCAGACGATAGCCTGCCGTGACAGAATAGAGCTTTTCCTGGGCCGTCAGCACGGCGATCCAGGCATTGGAGCGGGCCAGAGAGGTGTTGGTCAGATTGGTCTGCACCTCGTTGAGCCGGGTGATGGTGGCGGTGCCCCCCAGATACTCCTCCCGCACAAGATCGCGGATCTGGGTGGCCACCTCCAAAAGGCTGTTCTCCTTCTTCAAGACTTCCACAGCCGCCTGAAGGGAGACGTAGCTCTGACGCACCTCCGACTTCAGGGTGTCCTCCTGGGCCGCCAACCCTTTCTGGCTGGCCAGCAATTTGGCCTCCGCCAACCGGATGGTGGCCTGGGTATTCAGGCCGTCAAAGAGATTCCAGGTGGCGGTCACACCAAAATTCACCGTGCGGTCATAGTGGCGATTGAAATGGGCGGAGTGGTCACGGCTGAACTGGTAGTTGGCAAAGGCATTCACCTGGGGATACCACTGGGCCTGGGCCTCCTTCACCGCCAATTCCGCATCCTCCACCTCCCGACGGGCATTCTGCAAATCCGGCCGGTGCCCCAGGGCATAGGTCATCACTTCCCCAATGGCCGGGAAGCTCTCCGCCGGATCGCCCTCCTGGGGAGGCACCAGCTCCATGTTCTCCCAAATCTGCTCCTCCTGCACGGAAAGAAGAGCCCCCAAGGCCACCCAGGCGGTCTTCCAGGCGTTCCGGGCCACAATGGTGTCCGCCTCCGCCGATTGCACCTGGTATTGGAAATTCAGGACTTCGGAGAGCTTGGCCGTGCCAAACTCGTGCTTCTTCCGGGCATCCTCCTCCAGCTGGCGGTTGAAGACGGCGTCCTGCTGCCGGATCTCCATGGTGTTCTGGGCCTGGAGGACTTGATAGAAGGCATAGGAGACCTGCTCCTCCAGGAGGCGTCGGGCATCATCGCAATTGGCCAGGGCCATCTCCTTTCCCAGCTGGGCGGACAGGAGCCGATAGCGTCGGGCAAAGCCGTCGAAGACCAGATAGGAGGCGGAGAGACCGGCCTCATAGAGGGTGTTGTTCTCGTAGTCCCGGAGGGGTCTGGTGGCCGCATCCCGCCGTCTGGTGATTCCGGCCTGGGCGTCCAGGGAGGGGAGATAGGCGCTGCGGGCGCTTTCCCAGGCAGCCATGGCGCTTTCCACGGAGGCCTGGACCTGGGCCAGAGTGGGATTCTGCTCCAAGGCGATTTTTTGCGCCTCCTCCAGGGTGAGCTTCAGAGGGGCGGCGGTCAGAAGAGGAATCAGGGAAAAGGCCAGAAGGCAGGAAAGACAGAAAATGCGCATGGGACTGAAGAGATGCGGAAGCGTTTTCCAGGGAAAACGGGATAAGGCAGAAAAAATTGTGCCGGGGGGGACATTTTCTCCCGGAAAAAGAAAAGAACCCCCCGCCCCCCGAAGGGTTCTTTCGGGAAGAGGGGGGAGGAAAAGAAGCCTTCCTCCCCCCGCCCGGCGCCACGGAACACCGTCCCGCCGAGGGGAATGGAGGAAGCGTCAACTAGGAGCTACTTCTTCGAGGGAGAGGAGGAGGACACCACCTTGCCGTTGGCCGACATGTGCTCCACGGTGTAGCGGACAATGCCCATGATGTGATCCCGCAACTGCTCCGGCGTATGCCAGGGCTTCACTTGCAAGGGATTCTCCTGGTCGCTCCCGAAATGGGGAGCCTCCAGCAACAGGAAGAAACAAAGGGAGGCATAGGTATAGTGCAGCAGGGCAATGTTCTGCTCCGAAGCCTTCTCCCCCAGGATCTGGATCAGCAAATCCTTGATTTTGGCCTCGTAGGCCACCCGGGGCGCCTGGGCCGCAGGATTGTCGTCCTCCTCCGCATTCTCCAGGAACTCCCGAAGATACATCCAGGCCGCATAGAACATGTCGTCATCGTAGGAATACCCTACCAGGGTGATGATGTGACGGGAAAGGGCATCCCAGGGATCCTTGTTCTTCGAATTCAACAGCTTCTGGATCTCCTGAAGACGCAGGGCCTGGGCATACTCCCGCACTTCCTGATAGTAGCCCGCCTTGTCCCGGAAATAGTAGTTCACGGAGGCAAGGTTGCTGTGGGAAACCTCGCAAATCTCCCGAATCCGCGCCCGCTCATACCCCTTCTCCGCAAAAATCTTCAGACCAACGGACAAAAGACGACGACGGGCATTCCGGGCATTGCCCCCGTAAGGACGGCGAAGACGGCGGGCCGCACTCTGTTCCAATACCATCTCCGGCGAGGTCGGCTCGCCCACATAGTCCTTCACCAGGGACCCTTTCACCTTTTTCTTTTTTTTCTCCATTGCTCGCTGCCAAGGAACAAACAAACGAACCCCACAAGCCGGGAAAACACCCACAGGACGTCCGGGATGGAATGCTTCCCGCTGTGCCGATCCAAACCCACCCTTCCGCGGAAAAGGGCACAAAGTGTCATAATGTAACATCCCCCCACCAAAAATTTTCAAATTAACGTTTCATGGGAGAAAGAAATCTCGATTTCTTTGGTTCCCGATTCCCAAGGAGAAAGAATACAAAACACGGGGGGGCCTGAAGGCTTTTTTCCCCAGTTCGGGGTCAGGCCTTTCGGCGACGGGAAGGGGCGTCCAGGCCGAAGCCGGCATGGAGATAGAGGCTATTGCGCATGGCGGCCTGGAGGGTCAGATGTTCCAGGGCCTTCCCCCCCGTTTTCTGCTCCGGCGCCTTCCGGGCCACCCTCACCTCCCCCTCGGGAGTGACGGTGAGCACCCCCCACTGGGGCATGACTTCCTCCACGAAGATCACCCCCTCGGGTATGGCCAGATAGAGGAAATTGGCCACAGACGCCTGGGCAATGCGCTCCATCCGCGTCCCGTGATACAGGAGGTGTTCAATCTCCCGGCGACGATGGAGGCACTCCTGATATTGAGGATTCCGGGATTCCTCGTAGTTCCACTCCGCATACTCCTCGAAGAGAAAATGCCCGTCCCGCAACTGGGGCTCCTTCCGCCGAATCTCCTCCTCCAAGGACGTCATCCGGGACTGCAAAGAGAGACGCTCGGAGGCCAGACCCTCGGGATTCACGCAGGCGGCATAGCACTCCTTTCGACTTAAGGCACACACCACCACCATGCTGGAACGGGGAAGAAGGTATTTCCGCCCCCCGCTGGCTCTCTTCCCCATCCAAATCCCCACCACGTCCGCCTTGTCTCCATTCATGGACGTGGGCACATCCACCGCCATCACCTGGGGAGCGGAAGCCCCCGCGGACATCCATGCCAAAACGCTGCGGCAAAGCAGGTGACGACGCCCCGCCTCCCCTTGGGCCTGCTTTGCCGTGGGACGTCGATATTTCAAATAGGTCAGCTTGGCCATGGCTTGCCCTCTGTTGGCATAGAAAAAACAAGGAGGCAAAGGAAAGGAATACCACCCCGAATCCCCCGGGAAACGGGTCAAAAAAAAATCCGAAGGACAATACTGTAGCCTTCGGATTGAAGATGGTGGTGGGTCATGGATTCGGACCATGGAAAGCAAAGCTAGCAGATTTACAGTCTGCCCCCGTTGACCGCTTGGGTAACCCACCGGAAAATCAATTGCCACGCCACAGGAGCTCGCCCCTTTCGGCGGACGCGACGGTTAATGTAACAAACTCCACCCCGTTTGCAAGCCAACACCCCACATTTTTTCACTCCTACACCCCAGAAAACACGGGGGACACGGGGGAAACACGGAAGGCACGGAGAAGGAGACACGGAAGGCACGGAGAAGGAGACACGGAAGGCACGGAAACGCCGGCAAGCCGGCGCACGGAGGGCACGGAGAGGCGG
>JAEDMH010000196.1 GCA_016303095.1 Lentisphaeria bacterium
GAGGAATCCCTCCCGCCCCAAAATGACGCCGCCACGCCTCCCCAAGATCCTCCCCCCCAGGAAGATGCCCTTCGGGGAAACACCACCGTGGAAATCAGCAAGGTGGTCCGCCCCGGAGCCAGCCTCTCCGGCACCGTGAAATTCGGCTCCGGCGCCTCCGGGGAATGGTATGTGGATGCCTATGGAAGACTGGGACTGAACCTGGACGAGGGCTCCCCGCAGCCCGATCAGCGGGATGTCCAGGAGTTCCAGGTGGAGCTGCAAAAGGCGCTTGGATACTAACTCATTCTAAATAAATCACTTACACATTTAACAGAGAACTCCTATGGTCGAACCCCTGAAGAAGGCTGCCTGGTTTCCCGGGCGCAAAGGCCCCGTCCTCCTGGTCATCATGGATGGCGTGGGCTTCGGTAAATACGCCGATGGCGACGCCGTGAAGGCCGCCTACACCCCCCATCTGGACTGGTTCCTCGCCAACTGCCCCAACACAAAACTGAAAGCCCACGGCGTGGCAGTGGGCCTTCCCTCCGATGCCGACATGGGCAACTCCGAGGTGGGACATAACGCCATGGGCGCAGGCCGGGTCTTCGACCAGGGCGCCAAATTGGTCTCCAATTCCATCGCCTCCAAGAAGATGTTCGCCGACAAAGGCTGGACTGAGGTGGCGGAGAATGTGAAGAAAAACCACTCCACGCTCCACTTCCTGGGACTCTTCAGCGACGGAAATGTCCACTCCCATATCGACCACCTGAAGGCCATGATGGAAGAGGCCGCCGCCGAAGGCATCCAGAAAATCCGGGTTCACATCCTCCTGGACGGGCGGGATGTGGGGGAAACCAGCGCCCTGGAATACGTCCTCCCCTTCGAGGAGTTCCTGGAAGGCCTCCGGACCAAGGGATGCGACGCCCGCATCGCCTCCGGCGGCGGACGGATGTTCATCACCATGGACCGCTATAACGCCAACTGGGCTATGGTGGAACGGGGCTGGAAAACCCACGTCCTGGGAGAGGGCCGCACCTTCCCCAGCGCCCAGCAAGCCATCGAAACCCTCCGCCAGGAAACCCACGCCATCGACCAGGATCTGGGAGCCTTCGTCATCGCCGATGAAACGGGCAAGCCCGTGGGCACCATCCAGGACGGGGATTCCGTGGTCTACTTCAACTTCCGGGGCGACCGGGCCATCGAAATCTCCCAGGCCTTCGAGGCCGGAGAGGAGTTCTCCCGCTTCGACCGCATCCGGGTTCCCAAGGTCTGCTACGCCGGCATGATGCAATACGACGGAGACCTCCACATCCCCGCCCGCTATCTGGTGAGCCCCCCCGCCATCGACCGCACCAGCGGAGAGTATCTGGCCGCCACCGGCCTCACCACCTTCGCTTGCTCCGAAACCCAAAAGTACGGACATGTGACCTACTTCTATAACGGGAACAAGTCCGGTTACATCGACGAAACCCGGGAGAAGTATCTCGAGGTCCCCTCGGACATTGTCCCCTTCGAACAACGCCCCTGGATGAAAGGCGCGGAAATCACCGACGCTCTCCTGGAGGCCATCCAAAGCGGAAAGTACCGCCATCTGCGCTGCAACTTCCCCAATGGAGACATGGTGGGACACACCGGCTCCTTCCAGGCCGTCCGCATCGGCGTGGAAGCCGTGGATCTCTGCCTGGGACGCCTCAAAGAGGCCATTGACGCCGCGGGCGGCGTCATGGTCATCACCGCCGATCACGGCAATGCCGACGATATGCTGGAACACGCCAAGGATGGCTCCCCCAAACTGGGCGAAAATGGCAAACCCAAGGTGAAGACCAGCCACTCCCTCAACCCCGTTCCCTGCATCATCTACGATCCCCTCTATCAGGGAGAGTATAAACAGGAACTCCGGGAAGGCCTGGGCATCTCCTCCATCGCCGCTACCATCATGAACCTCCTGGGATACGAGGCCCCCGCCGACTACGACCCCTCCGTCCTTCAACCAAAGGATCTCTAGAAAGCGAGAAATCTAGAGGTTCTAGAGATTCTAGGACTTATTTCCAATAAAGAATTCGAGGGGGGCGTTCCTAGGGCGGGGAAACCCGGCCAGGAAGGTGGATTCCGGGGAGCGACTGCTGGGGAGGGGGTGCCCGGAAGGGCATTTTCTCCCCAGAAGCGGCACCCGGGGGCGGGGGCGTTCCTGGGCGGGGAAACCCGGCCAGGAAGGTGGATTCCGGGGCGGGACGTGCGGGGCGCACGAACCGCCCCCTCCGTGGTCTCCGTGAGCCCGGCTTGCCGGGCCTTCCGTGCCCTCCGTGTTTGAATCTCCGTGCCCTCCGTGTTTGAACCGTAACTTTTAGTCTTTAGGGAATATATCGGCGCTACATGACATCCTTTGGT
>JAEDMH010000068.1 GCA_016303095.1 Lentisphaeria bacterium
GGCGGAGAGAGCGGCGGCGGAGAGAGCGGCGGCGGAGAGAGCGGCGGCGGAGAGAGCGGCGGCGGAGAGAATCGAACTTGGCGAGGCTGAACTGAGAATCTTGGAGGAACTAGGAGATGACAGAATCCAAGGCGCTGGAGGATCTTTCCCGAATGGGCTTTAAGGTGGAGATCGTGGCCTACCGCTACAGCCTGGAGGCCACGGCGTACATCGTCAGGCGGAAGGGGGCGAAGGATCTGAGGAGGCCATCCTACGAGGACGAGCGCTTCGCCGGAGTGGCGGGCTACCCCTTCCAGGAGGACGGGATCCATGCGGAGGGATACGGGACGCTCATGCGCCGGCTTCTCGAGGCCGTGGAGGCCAAGCTGCAGAGGAGGAGGCAAAAATTGGCGGCTGGTTGTCCTTCCGACACTGTTGTAGAGTGATTTTTCAACAAGGAGGAACAGATGGCAGACAATCCACGATTCGAGTATGCGGTGGCGACCGTGCCATCCGTGGACATCGACTGCGAGGAAGAAGAAGCCGATGACGGGATGGATTCCCTTTTCCGGATGGCTGCGGAGATGGCCAGGAGGGTGAATCTGGCCATTGTGGAGGCGTCAAGAGATGACGGCGTATCCTGTCTCATGATGCTGAAAAGGGCGGCGGGGATGACCCTGGAGGAGATTGCCTCCGGCGCTGGATGCTCAAAGCAGGCGGTGCGGAAGCGCTTCATGAACATCATCCGGCGCTTCCCTGCCATGGAGGGATATCTCCACCTCTCCGATCCTGGAATCTTGGACTCCGCAATCTCTCCATGGGAGGACATTCTCGCAATGAGTTCCAGACACCACGCAACACTTAGGAAAATGACATCATGGATGTTCGACGCGAAGAGCTAGCCAGCAGGTTCGCCGAGGCTTCCATCCGGGTGAAAGCCATGGAGAAGGAGGCAAGGAAGTGCGCCGCAGAATGGAAAAAGGCAATCCGGAACGCGCGGGAAATCCGGGACAGGCTGATGGAGACCATAAGACAGGGAGCGGGAGGAGACCATGGAAAAATCTAGGACGCTGGCCGACCTTGAACCAAAGACACACGACAGGATGGAACTCTTCTATCTCAAGGAACCGCTCATCGTCCGGCACGCCACGGATCACGTGGTGACCGCATGCCGTGCCATCGATGGCGCCTGCGTAGATGTGCATATCACAGGAGTCACGACGCCTTGCAGGAATGGGAAAATCTGGTGGCGGGACGGATGGGGACTCCACTATGGAGACGAGGCCGATGCCAGAATCAAAGCGTGACACAGGAGGCCCCCTGGCCAATGCCAGGCACGAGGCCTTCTGCCGGCACTACACGGGAGACCACAGGAGAAACGCGACCGCCTCCTATGTGGCGGCGGGATACGCCATAAAATCCGCCAGGGAATGCGCCTCCAGACTGCTGACAAATGCCAATATCCGGCGAAGGATCCGGGAACTGGACGACGAGGCTCTGGAAATCCTGAAACTGCACGCCAGGGATGCCAACGAAAGACTGGGGGCCATCGCCACGGCAAAATATACAGACTACCTGGACGAGGATGGAAATGTGGACATTCAGAAGGTCATGAGCCCGGAACTATCCCCTGCCGTGGAATACTGCATCCCCGTTTTCGACAGGGACGGGGTGCAGACAGGGTGGCGTCTCAAATTGTACGACCCCATGCGGGCCTTGGAACTCCTTGGCCTCACGTCTGCGGATTCCCAGCCACAGGGACAGAATACGCAGGTTCTTGTCATCAAGGCATAACTATGGAAGAAGGATACATCGTCATCCTGGATCCCATCCCTCTGTTCCCGAATGAAAATGTTTTCCCGTTCTACGATGGACAGCCACGGGAAGACAATGGTCAGTTCAGGGAAGGAAAGCGACTTGAAGTCGCATTAACCACAGGGCTTAACGGAAAAATCATCGACAAGGAAGCGGAGATCATCCTGAGCAAGGAAAGGAAATACAGCGACTGCAAGGGCAGGAATGTCGTCATGACCAGTTCCATCCTCAAGAAATACCGCGACGGAATAGGACGCGCATCGACAGACATAAAAAGGCTTAGGCATCTTGGCAGAGTAATTTTGGCCATACAGTCACCAGACTCCGAAATTGTTCCTCTTCCGAACCATCATCCACCCCAGCGCCAATATCTTCACAAATTCAGCAAAAAGGGGGCTATCGTTGTTTATGTCAACGATGATGACGACACCTTGCGTGGGTTTATCTATTCCTCCCACATCCCCTCAGACCGGTTCCTGAAAAATAAGAGGGGGCGGTGAATGAGATCCACCGCCCCCAATAGGGCTGCTTCTTGGGCCACACCCCGAGTAAGATCGCAATTTTCCCATGGCTATCCGACCCGGTTCGCACAGACCATCGCATTCATGGGCATGCCGTCTGTGTGCCTGATTTTGAATATATCACAGATGCAATAGAAATCAATATGTCCTCAAGCAAAGTATACGAACTGACCCCGAAGCAGAGGGATGCGTGGCGTCTTCTGGAGGACGAGAAGTTCCGGCGGTATCTCTTCGACGGAGGGGCGCGTTCCGGGAAGACGGACGGCACCATCGCCTGGCTCATCTACCAGGCCTCCCGTTTTCCCGGCGCCCGGATCCTGGTTGCCAGGTGGAGACTTGACCATGCCAGGACAACCCTGTGGAACCTCACCCTGAAGAAGCTCCTCCCGCCTGGATGCAGCGGGGCGAGATATCTGGAGGCGCCCATGGAGTGCCGATTCCCAAACGGAAGCGTGATCCGCGTGGGAGGCCTGGACGATGCGGAGAGGGTGGACAAAATCCTGGGAGACGAATATCTCCACATCTTCATCAACGAGGCGACGCAGGTATCCTGGGAGACCGTCACCAAGGTCCTGACCCGCCTCTCCCAGTCCATCCCGGGAGCCGTGCGGAAGCTCATCCTGGACTGCAATCCCAAAGGACCAAGGCACTGGCTCCACCAGGTCGGGGTTCAGCACATCCTCCCGGATCCGGACAGCAGGAAGGCCGTCCCCCTTCCCGATGCCCACGCTTGGGCGCGCCTCCACTGGACCCCATACGACAACCCGTACCTCCCAGAGGACGCCATCCGCACCTTGGAGGCGCTTCCCGGCATCATGCGCAGGAGGATGCTCCTTGGGGAGTGGTGCAACAACGAGGGGGTGGTCTATGACGGATTCGACCCGGAGATTCACGGATTCGACAGGCTGCCGGAAGGCTCGGAACATTGGAAGCGCATCCGGTCCATAGACTTCGGATACACAAACCCGTTCTGCTGCCTATGGGGGGCGGTGGATGGCGACGGGAGGCTATGGGTCTATCGGGAGCTCTACGAACGAGGGAAGAGAGCGGACGAGTTGGCTCCGAGGATTCTTCAGGCAGAGGGAGGGATAGGGGAGACCGTGGCGGATCCGGAGGACGCGGAGGCCCGCGCCGTGCTGGCGTCCGCAGGGCTTCCCACCACCCCCGCAAGGAAGGCGGTTATTCCTGGGATCCAGGCCGTGCAGCAGAGGCTGGCCATGGCGGGAGACTCCCGCCCCCGCCTCATGGTCTCCCATCGTTGCCCGAACCTGGTGAATGAGTTCTACGAATACCGATGGGAGGAACACCGGGACGGCAGGAACGACAGGGAAGCGCCGAGAAAGGAGCACGACCACGCCATGGATGCGCTCCGCTACATGGTGATGGCCGTGGACTCTCCTGCCACATATTCCGCCATGCCGCTTCCGGGAACGGGAGGAACAGGAGAAGAGAATATGTCCAGGGGAGAGTGGGACGAGGACGGCGCATCCGAGCCGTTCTAGCCTGGAACCGATATGTAACAATTTCAAAAAGGTTTACTTCCTTCCTATGATTGGAAGCCCGTCAATGTTTTTTTTCCAACGAAGGAGTAACCATGTTCGAGAGACTGAAGAACAGCGCCCTGGCCTCCAGGATCCGCTATGCCTTTGGAAAGGCCGCAGGACATCCCAGCCCTTGGGACAAGGATGACACTCTGGTCTCCTCCACCATCCCCGTCACCGACGACCTGTCCTCAAGGACCCGCCTCACCCCTGCGAAGCTTGCCTCCATCATCCGGGACGCGGACGACGGGGAGCCAGGAGACCAGGCGCGCCTTCTTGAGGTCATCCTGGAGAAGGAGCCGCGATTCGCCGCCCATCTGCAGACGCGCCGCCTTGCCGTTCTTGGATGCCGATGGAGCGTCCAAAGCGAAAAGGCCCCCGAGGAGGCGGCGCGTCTGGAAGCCATCCTGAAGAAGGCGGGATGCCGGAAGGCCATGGAGTCCCTCATGCGGTGCATCGGCATGGGATACTCCGGCGTGGTGGTGGACTGGTCTCCCGGCGGGGGGGAGATCCGGGGATTCCGCCCCATCTCCTCCGACAGGTGGGTATTCGACCAGGGAGGAAATCCAGCCTTGGATACCGACACCGGGGGACGCATGCCCCTTTCCTCCTTCCACCCCGCCCAGATCCTCTACTGCCAGGCGGACGGGATGACTGGCCTGCCCGCAAGGAACGGGCTTCTCCGCACCCTCCTCTGGCTCTATCTCTTCAAGAATACATCCTTCACCCTATGGAACCAGTTCCTGGAGCGCTTTGGCGTCCCCTTCATCCTGGGAAAGCTTCCTTCCGGGGACTTCAACGACGCCGCCAAGAGGAACGAACTTCTCCGATCCATTCTTGCCGTGCGATCCGGAGGAGGGGGAGTGGGAACCGCCGAGACCGACATGCAGATGATCAACGGGGCATCCAGCAGCAACCACGACGCCTTCGAGCGCTTCCAGCGCTACTGCGACGAGACCGCCACGCTGGTCATCCTTGGCCAGCTTGCCTCCAGCGACAGAGCCTCCGGGCTCTCCATGGGAGGGGCGCAGGACAAGGTAAGGCAGGACATCCTGGAGGCGGACTGCGAACTGGTCTCCCAGGAGATGCAGAGGCTCCTGGACTGGCTTGTCCGCTTCCGTCTTGGGGTGGATGACGGAGACTTCCGCTTCGTCATCGATTGCGCCAAGCCGGAGGACATGAACACCAGGGCGGAGAGGGACGCGCGGATCGCCAGCGCTTCGGGTTGCTTCCTGGACAGGAAATACGCGGAGGAAACCTACGGGATCCGCCTGGGAGAACGCGCCGCCGGGATGCCGGGAATGCAGGAGGGATTCTCCGATTCTCCCGCCACGCCTGGAGAGCAACCCAAAAGGAAGAGACCGACGGCGGCGGATCGCCGTATGATGAAGATATGCGCCTCCGCCATTGGCTCCCTTGTGGATGCCGATGCCCTGGAAGCCTACCGGGGATCCGTGGAACGGGCCTCCAGGAATGCCTTTGGAGACATCCCCGAAGGCCTGGATGACCATGAACTTCTGGAGGAGTTCAAAAAGAGGGCTCCTGCCTTCCTGGCCACCCTTCCCGGGGCCATGGATGGAATCAAAGAAGACCAGCTGGCCAAAGCGCTGGCCGACGTCATGACGGCATCCGCCATGAACAGCACGCTCCCCCCATCCTTCTGGAAATCCTACCCTTTATCCAGGGAAGGGAGCAGGGACTCGTAGCTCTTGACAACGACTGCCATCGGAAGGACAACGGACAGTTCTGCTCCGAGGAAAACCAGGGAATCCCCGGGACAGGCAGAAACCTTCCGAATGTTAAGACGACATCTCCCAAGAAATACGGTCTTCGGAACCTAAAGAAGACGCAATACAAAAATGTGTTCCGAATTATGAAAGATATAGGAATGCATTCACTCTCCCATTTAGGGAAGATTTCCATAAAAACTGATCCACCAACAATCGAATATGTGAAGCATAGCATGATGAATTGCGAAATGGACAAACTTGAGGATCTTGTATCCTGTTTCATCTCACCGCATGCCCATTCACACATGTTCTCAAGCGGGAAACTGGAAGAAAAGGAAATCGTGAAGTTCAAACATGGAAAGAATGACGTAAGAAAGAATTTCTGGGAAAAATGCTGGCACGTTACCGGCTCCTATGTCATCAATAGACACAGAAGGAAATACGATTTTACAGTCATTCAGAGAAAAGAAAACGGGACGATGCAAGTCGTCCCGTATAATCTCAAAATTGAATAGAGGACGTCTGCCACAGACCGACACTTGTACACCATGCTTAGTTTCTGGTCAGGGAATCTCCACGATCGTCCTTCCCAGGCGTGGCATGTATCACCTCGTAAGAGGCTGCCGCATTCCCCAGATTGCTCTAGGATGAGTCTCCCTTGCGCGTGGACCCCGGGACTTGCGCCTAAGGCTTTTGACCTTTAGATCATTCCGTGGTCAGGCGTCCGTCCTTACGATACCACAAACTCCCATGGTTTTCAAGCCGTCTCCTTTCCCTTTTTCATTCCTACACTGCCCAGAAACCGGAAGGTTTACATCCGCCCCATTGATATGAAGAAGAATCTCCACATCCTTACGCCGATCCCTCTCTCTGACGGAGAGGACGGGATCCCGCGCCGCCTCCTTGTCCTGAAGTTCGGGAGGAACGACTTCACAAAGGGGGCCGACACCTCCTCCTTCCCCTTCGACAGGAAGGACGGGGAGGCCATCATCCGGGACTTCCTGTCCCGGGGAAAGGATCTGGTGGTGGACTACGACCACCAGACCATGGTGCCCGGCGTTCGCGCCCCCGCCGCAGGGTGGGTTTCCCGCCTCTCCCTGACGGAGGACGGACTGGAGGCCGATGTGTCCTGGACGGATGAGGCCTCCAAGGCGCTTTCCTCCCGGCAATACCGCTACCACTCCCCCGTCCTTCTCTTCGGGAGGGACGGACACCCGGCGAAGATTTCCTCCATCGCCCTGACGAACCACCCCGCACTCCATCACTATGCGCCCCTTGTGGCGCATGACACCCCACAGGAGACCAACATGGACCAAACCCTGAAGAAGCTGGCCGGGATTCTCGGCCTGGAACTCTCCTTCTCCGATGACATGGAGGAGAACGGAGAAAAGACCCCCATGGAAGGGGGGAATCTTGCCGAGGCCATCAAGGCCATCGAGGCGAAAATCGAAGAACTGATGCGCCTCAAGGAGAAGGCCGAGGCCATGATGAAGCAGAACGAAGTGGCCTCCCTGGACGACCTGGCCGGAAAGATTGCCGGCATGGTCCCCGCTTCGGAGAAGGCGGAACTCCAGGGCCGCATCGACGCCATCCTGGCGGAAAAGGCCGTGGAGAAGGCGTTCGCGGACGGGAAGCTCATCGAGGCCCAGCGCGCCTGGGCCATGGAATACGCGGCCAAGGAGCCCAAAGCCTTCGCCGCCTTTGTGGAGAAGTCCCCCAAAGTCGTCCCCCTCTCCGACACCACCTGCGGCGGGAAGAAGGAGCAATCCAAGGAAAAGACCATGGGATTCTCCGAGGACGACATGGAGATTCTTCGGAAATTCGGGGTGTCCCCCGAAGACATCGACAAGAAGGAAAAAACCAACCTGGAGGAATAGGAAATGGCCAACCTCACCAGCGAACGCAAGACCAGGGAGTACCTGGGAAACACCTTCTCCCTCCTGGCGGGAGAGCAGATCTACGCCGGCGCCATGGTCGCCGTCAACGCCTCTGGCAAGGCAGTGCAGGCCACCAAGGCGGGGAATCCCGTCATCGGCGTTGCCTTGCACAGCGCAGCCAATGGTGAACCTGTCGCCTACCGTCGTGGCGTCTTCGCCTTCGACAACGCCGCGACGACTCCCGTGACCTCCGCCGCCATCGGCGGGACCTGCCACGTGGCGGACGACCACACCGTGGACGCCACCAGCGCAAGCGCCGTCGCGGGCACCGTCCTCGGCTTCGAGGAGGATCAGGTCATCGTGAAGATCCAATAGGAGGGACATCCCAATGCTTATCAACGCCCACAACATGGCGGTGCTCTTCACCGCCGTCTCCACCCAGTTCAAGAACGCCTTCCAGAAATACCAGGACGACACCTGGCAGAAGTTCGCCCGTCTCCAGCCCGTCTCCGCCGGGATTCTGGAGATGCCCTTCCTGGAGCAGATCGCCCGGATGCGGGAATGGGTCGGCCCCCGGCTGGTCAACCGCCTCTCCGCCGACAAGCTCACCGTGAAGATCCGGAAGTTCGAGGAGACCTACGAGGTGCCCCGGGAAGCCGTGGAGGACGACACCTACGGGATGTACTCCTCCCTCCTGGAGCAGATGGCCCAGTCCTGCGCCAACCTCCCCAACGACCTGGTGGAGGAGCTTCTCAATGACGCCGCCTCCGCCAAGTGGTGCGACGGATCCGCCTTCTTCGGCACCACCCGGAAGTATGGGAAGACCCCCATCGCCAACACCTCCACCAAGGCCCTCACCAGCGAGAGCCTGAAGGAGGCGTACACCACCATGGCCTCCTACAAGGGCCACGGCGGGGACTCCCTCCGGGTGCGTCCCACCGTCCTCATCCACGGACCCGCCCTGAAGTTCAAGGCCAAGGAGCTCCTGGAGAACGAGAGCATCCTGGAGGAGGGCACCGTTGGCGCCGCCGCCGTCCCCAACCCCACCCGAGGACTGGTTGAGGCCGTGGAGCTTCCCGGACTGAAGGGGAACAAGTGGTTCCTGGCGGCCGCCTCCGGCGTCATCCAGCCCGTCTACTACTTCGAGCGCACCCGGCCCGACCAGGTGGTGCGGAAGGACCAGGAGCGGGACTCCAACGTCTTCTCCGAGGACACCTTCCTCTATGGAGCGCGGGGGCGCGCCTCCGCCGCCTTCGTCCTGCCTCACCTCATCTACTTCGGAAACGCCGAATAGTCTGGGATGCACGTCACCACCGCCCAGCTTGAAGACCGCATCACGGCGGGGATCCTGTCCCAATACGTCCCCGAGACCGGGGAAGACCGGGCCAGGGTTCTGGATGGATACGCCATCCGGGCATCCGCCCGGGTGGATGCCATCCTCTCCCCAAGATACGCCTCCCCCATTCCTGACTCCCCCCTTCTCTCCGACATCGCCCAGAGCTTCGCCCTGTGGCAGATTGCGGCGGACAGGGGGAGCCTCTCCGGGGAGATTCCCGCCACCTTCCAGAAGCCCTACGATGAAGCCGTGGCTCTTCTCCGGCGCATCGCCGAGGGCGCCATCCCCCTGGAAGGCGCTGCGGGGGCAGTGTCCGGTTCCGCAGCGCTATCCGTCTCCTCCCCGGAGGCCAGAATCGCCCCGGATTCCCCGGGAATGGAGTTCTTCTGATGCAAGTCATTCCAGACTCATCCAGCCCTGGCATCGCCGTCCTCAAGGCACTGGGAGCAAGAGAGCACGTCAGGAAGCTCCTCCTCGTCTGCGGGCAGGCCGTGGAGAACGCCGCCGTCCTGTCCGCCAGGGCGAAGGGAGGCAGGAGATTCTGGGCGGATGTTGCCTCCTCCGTTTCCCACCAGCCGACGCTGGACGGGGGAATCGTGGTGGGGGCATCCCACCGGGTGGCGGGATTCAAGCAGACAGGCGGCAGAATCTCCGCTCCGGGAAAGGGGCCGGGATCCCTGGGCAGGAAGGCCCTCACCATCCCTTTGGGAATCGCCAGGGAGAAACGATGGGACACTGACCAGGCCGAGGCTTCCGGCTACTCCCTATTCCGCGACAAGGACATCCTCTTCGGGCGGAAGGCGGGAAAGGCGAAGAAGGCATCGGCCAAGGCCGTCCCCCTCTTCCTCCTGCGGAAGAGCGTCTTCCAGAAGCCGGATCCCTGGTTTCCCGAGGGAGAAGCCCTGCAACGGGCCATTGACAAAGGGGTGCGCCTATACCAGCAAAGAAGCGGAGGAATCCCATGAGCGAAATCACAGAGCAACGAGATCCGGCCACCACCTACCTGAGGACCATTCCCGCCATCATGGAGCAGATGCGGGACCGCATCCAGGACGCGGGAATCCCCGCCCACATCTACCGGGGGACGAACCTGGACGACCTCTCCAGAAAGGTCTCCACCGCCCTCACCGAAAGCGGAGGGCGCCCCTCCGCCATCGTCTGCTTCGCCGGAAGCGACTTCGCCAACCATCCCAGGAGAACCAGCCGGTTCAATGTGGTCCTCGTCTCCGGGGACACGCGTCCCCTCCCCGGAATGTTCGACGCCATCTCCGCCGCCTGGACCGTGGAGGAAGTCCTGGATCGTCTTGTGACCCAGGACACCTCCGGGGAGTGCCCCATCACGGACATCATCCGAATCGAAGGGGAGGAGGCCGTCCAGCTGAAGGACCTGGGGGCCGCATCCGCCATTGTCGTCTCCGTCATCGTCAAGGACTACTAACCAGGAGAACCCATGACCAACACCATCGCCTTCAAAAGAAACGAGACCACCATCGTGGTCACCCCCGTTCCCGGAAGCCTCCGCGCCGGAGGCGGGCACGACGACCGGGGAGGCGGCACCATCCCCTCCGTCCGGGCAGGCTACGCCATGAACGGCTCCTGCCAGGTGGTGGTCACCACTCAGACCGCGAGCAACATCCAGCACACCCTCCAGGAACTCCTCTCCATGGTCTCCGAAGTGGGAGCCGGGGACGTGGAAATCACCGGCGCGGGAATCTACGCCGACATTCACAGCTTCGACGCCCTGGTGGACGTCAGCATCGGAGGGGACTCCGTCCAGACGGCGGACATCTCCTGGAAGGGAACCTACAAGGAAGCCATCGCCTAACCCGGGAGGAATCATCTCATGTCCTGCCAACTCCCCTTTAACCAGATCACCGTGGGCGACGTGGTTGTCGCCTCTCCTTCGGACTTCATCTACGGAACCGGAACCCTCCAGCTCACGGGCCAGGACTCTGCCGTCACCACGGCGGACGGACGAATCCACAACTACCGGAGCGCCCTGACTCCCTCCGCCTCCTGCGAGTTCAGAGGGGACGCCAGACAGAAGGACACCGGAGCCCCCGCCTCCTGGGATGGTCAGACCTGGCCCTCCCTTTCCGGCGTGGTGAAACTGGAATATGTCGCCTCTCGCGGCGCCTCCCCCGTCACCATCCGGCAGTTCCAGGGGCTGGTCTCTTGCGAATACGACTCCAGCCAGAACAAGACCTCCGCCTCCATCTCCGGATGCGACACCGTCTACTAGGGAGGAAGGAATGGACGCAAGACTTGGACTCAAGGTGAGATTTCCCGACCCGGAGAATCCCGCCGGCGTCATCGTCTCCCAGTTCGCCACCATTCGGGGGCACGGGGAAATGAAGCGCCTCATGGAGGAATGCGCCAGGGCCGAGGTAAAGGAGACCGTGGAGCTCAGAAAATACGCCATGGCCGCCCAGAGGCTCTCCGATGCGGAGACCATGGAGGAGGTGGACGCCGCCTCCAACGCCATGGAGGAAGCCAACGAATCGCGGCTCAAGGCGGCGGATGCCTTGGTGGAAGCCATCCACCAGTTCGTGGTCCGTGGCTTCGAGCTGGCGGGATCCACCCCGGAGAATGCGGAGGCCCTCTCCTGCCTTGTGGGGCCGGAGCAGCTGGCCGAGCTGCGGGTGAAATGCTCCTTCGGCGCGGGAGTGCTGGATTTTACCAAGGCGGACGCCCGCTAGAGCTTCCCCCATCCCCTCCGGAACCATTGCTCCTCCGGAGGATTGGGGGATTCTTCTTCCGAAGCCGTCCGCCTTCTTTGCAGGAACAGTGGGAAATGCAGGCGGAGGTGCGTCTTGTGGCCTCCCAGGCCGCCGCCTTGCGTCTCCCTTTGGACAGTCCTCCGGAACTGGTGGAGGCATGCGCTTCCACGGAAAAGGGGGAGCTGGTGGCATCCCAGGATTTCAAGACGGCGCAGGATGCCGTCCTTGCCATGATTTGACGCGGGGAATAAGGATATGGCCAACGAATACACCCTAAAACTCAATATTGTCGCCGATGGAAGACAGGCCATCGCCGAGGCGGAGAAGGTCGTGAAGGCCGTTTCCGCCCAGGCGTCCAAGGGATCCACGGAGCAGGCGGAGAAAGGGAAGCCGCAGGACAACCAGGGCAATGCGCTCCAGGAGCGTCTCGACATGGCCAAGAGAGCCCTCCAGGAGCGTCTGGACATGGCCAAGAGAGCCCTCCAGGAGCGAATCGACATGGAGAGGAAGGTTCTCCAGGAGCGAATCGACATGGAGAGGAAGGTTCTCCAGGAGCGAATCGACATGG
>JAEDMH010000197.1 GCA_016303095.1 Lentisphaeria bacterium
GCGGATTTCGCTATTTACTCAATTTCACTTTCCTACACCAAATTATACCGTAATGTATTATACCATACTATATAAGGTTTCCTCTTGGGGTTCAAGGGGGAAAGATTTTTGCGAGCGGGGTGGCGGGAGTGAAAATTAGAGTATAGTATGTTCCTGTTCATAACTTCTCCTGTCTTTGATGGGGTCTCCTTTGGTTAGGGATATACCGTGTGGGGATGGGGGGAGCGGTTTTGTGTTGATTCTTTTGTTGTGGTGTAGGAGTTTAGGCGAGCGAGCAGAGGATGTGAAGGAGTTTTAGGCGTGCATTTCCCTGGTGTGTGTGTGGCGTTGGGTCTACAAGCCTTGGGGTGTATGTGAGGAGAAGGAGGTAGTGTGGTGATGTCGGGACAAGGGGATTTGTTTCTTCAGCAGCTGGATCGTCTAGGCGAGGAGCATTTTTTAGTCTTGCTATGGGCGGCCATGAGTGCGGACAAGAATCGGAAGTACAACATTACCAACTGTTTTGACGACTTGAAGGCGGGGGGGATAACGCGGACGAAGCAGACGGCGGTGGCGGTGGTGGAGGCGATGCACCTATTGTGTTTGATTGACGTGAAGGACGAGCGGAACCGGAAGAACATCTACCTCACGAACTTTGGGGGTCAAGCGCTGGCCAAGCTAGCGGAGAGTGGTCGTTTTCAGTCGAGGAAATCCCATTTTTTAGAGGAGACCTGTTAGGACATGCAGAAGATCATCGGCATAGGCGGGGCTGGGAGCAAGATTGCCACCAAGTTGAGCCAGGACTCTGTGGTGGTGAATGTCAGCGAGGTGGAATTAGGGAAGGTATCGGCCCGGGAGAAGATCCAGGCGGTATTGCGTGGTGGTGCCGGGGCGTACCGTGGGTGTCGGATGGATCCCGAGTTAGGGAACGAGGCCTACGCCTCGGTGAGTCGGGAGTTGGAGAATCGGATTCGGGGTGCCTTGGTGATCGCCGCTACGGGGGGTGGGACGGGCAATGGGATTACCAAGGGAGTGATGCGCTACCTTGTGGGGCGTCAGGAGCAGATTCCCGTGGAGGAGAAGACCTTGTTTGCCCTGGTGCTTCCCTATGCCAAACTGGAGTCTGCGGAGTTTGTGGAGAACACCTCCATGTTTCTCAACGACTCCGTGGCCCCGGCCATTGACAGCGGCAACACGGGCAACATCTTCATGTTCACCAACCGGTTGAAGTTCGAGAACCGGATTCCCGAGGATCACTTCAACCAGATGATCGTGGATTCCCTCCAGGACTTTCTGGCCATCCCCCGGAAGAATGCGGAGCTGCGTCTTGTGGACGGGCACGTGGACCAGGAGGACTTTGACCTCTTCCTTTCCAAGCCCTATTTCAACCACTTCACCTCCTTCACCTACGATCCCATGCAGGAGTTTGGGCGCCAGCTCCAGGATCATGGCAATCCGCTGCTGTTGCCGGCGGAGCAGTCCATTGAGGCTCTTTTCCTCATGGAGATTCCCGCGGGCGGGGATCAGACGGCCTTCTACAACCTGGTGGAGTTTTTCAATCGCCAGGGGGTGAAGCCCATTTACAGCGTGGCGGAGAATCCTGCCCTGACGGCACCCCGGGTCACAGTGGCCCAGCTTTACAGCCGGAAGCCTGCGGAGCTGGTTCATGACTTCAATACTGTGGCGGACGAGCATGCCCAGACCAAGGTGAAGAAAACCATCAACCAGTTTGTGCAGCTGGAGCATCTGGAGGTGAACATGGCCGAGGAGGCCCGGAAAGTCAAGGCCAGCGGTCAGGATGACATTGTGGCTCTCCTGAAGCGGATCCACAAGATCTAGCGTCCCTTCCCTTTCGTTTTCCTTCCCTCTCGAGGCTCCTTTGCGTCTTTCCGCAGCTGTGGGGGGAGTCTGGGGAATTTTTCCTTTGGGGGGAGGATTTGTGTTATGGAATCTACCGAAGAGTGACATTTCCCCCCTGCCTTCGGGCGGGGAAGGGGATGTGAGAAATCCCGTGTCTGCCAAGCGATACCTGAACCATGAAGAACTGAGGGACACCCCCTCCCCTGCTTCGCCTCTGGAGAGAGAGTCGGAGAAAAGCCAGGGGGCGGCCACCCCCCTGCGGAATGCTTTGACCATAGGAGGCGGAGGGCGCGTGGTCATGCCATCGTCGGAGTCGGTGCGTGCCCGGGAGGCGAAGCAGCGGGCCGTCAAGCGCCCCGTGGCCTCCCCCCTGGGGAATCGTCCCCTGGAGGAGACCCGTCCTGGCCGTCTCTCTGGAGTCCCCGTGGCGTCCACCCTGGAGGATACCCGTCCCGGCCGTCTCTCTGGAGTCCCCGTGGCGTCCACCCTGGAGGATACCCGTCCCGGCC
>JAEDMH010000069.1 GCA_016303095.1 Lentisphaeria bacterium
TTTCCTCTCCGTGCCCTCCGTGTTTCCTCTCCGTGCCCTCCGTGTTTCCTCTCCGTGGCTGACCTGTAAAATCTCCGTGTTCTCCCTGTTCTCCTCTCCGTGGCTGACCTGTAAAATCTCCGTGTTCTCTCTGTGCCCCCCAGGGCATTGCCTGTCCTTTTTCCTGTGGAGCATAGGGGCGAAGTGTTTGGGGGTGGGTATATTGAGTTGTTTTCCTGTTCCTGGCGGGAAGGCGCCCCGTTTTTTCCTTGTGTGGGGTGTTTTTTGGGCTTTCCTTTTCCGTCGGGGATTCCCTGTCTTTTTTCTCTCCTTGCTGAGGGGAGGGGCGGGGAGAACGTCAAACATCCATTGTCCTTTTTCTCATGAAGAAGTTGCGTGTTGGCATCATTGGTTGTGGCCGTATTTCCCGTTTTCACGGGATGCCTGCGTCAGCCCAGCCCAATGTGGATTTGTGTGCCGTCTGCGATTTGATTCCCGCCCATGCCGAGGCCATGGCCAAGTTGTTTGCCGGGGACCGGAAGGCCTCTGCGGTGAAGTGCTACACGGACTACGTGGAGATGATTCGGAAGTCCAAGTTGGACGTGGTGCACATTTGTCTGCCTCACTATCTCCATGCTCCCGTGGCTATTGAGGCCATGAAGCTGGGGTGCGATGTTCTCACGGAGAAGCCCATGGCCATCACCATGAAGCAGGCGGAGGAGATGGTGAAGACCGCCAAGAAGACCAAGCGTCGTCTGGGGGTGATCTTCCAGAATCGGTACAATGCGGGCACCCAGTTGATTCGCCAGTGCCTGGATTCCGGCCGTCTGGGCAAGGTGTTGGCCGCCAAATGCAACGTCACCTGGTATCGGGACAATTCCTACTATACCGAGAGTGATTGGAAGGGCACCTGGGAAAAGGAGGGCGGCGGGGCCATCATCGACCAGGCCATCCACACCCTGGATCTCATGTGCTGGTTCTGCGGGTATGACATTGACACCGTGGACTGCAACATGGCCAACCGGGCCCATCAGGGCGTCATCGAGGTGGAGGACTGCGCCGACGGTCTCATCACCTTCAAGAGTGGCATCCGGGCCTCCTTCTGGGCCATGAACTACTACAACCATGACGCGGATGTGGAGATTGAGCTTTCCTGCGAGAAAGGGAAGGCGGTGATGAAAGCGGAAAGTGCGGTCATCACCCTGCGGGACGGGCGGACCTTCTCCGCCGCCCCCGATCCTTCCCAGACCTTCAACTTCGGCGGCGGTCCCTCCTACTGGGGCGCCAGCCATTACAAGGAAATCGCCGACTTCTACCAATGCCTGGCCGAGGGGAAAGAGCCTCCCATCACCGGGGAAGAAGTCCTGGCCACCGCCCACAAGATGGCCATGGCGGTCTATGAATCGGGACGCAACCACAAGGTGGTTCGCTACTAAACGGCGCAAGCCGGTGCGGCTCGGTTTCTTGTTTCTGGCCTTCCCTCTTTCCCGTGGCCTCCCCTGCCCCCACCTCCGGCGCACCCCTCCTTTCCGACCTGAAACTCCTCCTGGGCCGGAGAGACAGGGTGCGTTTGGCGCTGTTCGGGGGCTTCCTTCTGGTGGGCGCCCTGTGGGAAGTCTTGGCCCTGGCCTCCGTCCCCCTCTTCCTCTCTCTCCTGCTGCCTGAGTCAACCCCCTCAGGTCTTTTCCAACGCTTCCTGGGGGTCTTGGGAGGCGGAGAGGGCTTCTTCCTTCTGGCCAAAGGGGCCGGATTCCTTCTGGCCGCCAATCTCCTTCGCACCCTGTGGGCCATCTGGGGCATGGCCCTTCAATATCGCTTCCAGGCCAATCGCCGCCGGGAACTCACCCGGCGCCTCCTGGCTGGGTATCTCCTGGCTCCCGCGGAGTTCTTCCGGGAACGCTCCTCCCCGGAATTCATGAACCAAGTGGTGGTGGAGTGCGACAATGTGGTCCAGGGGATCCTCTCCCCCCTCGTGGAGTTCCTCCGGGGCGGCGCCAACACGATCTGCGTCCTTGCTCTCCTGCTCCTCTGGGCCCCCCTCATGACCCTGGCCGCCCTTCTCCTCCTGGGAAGCGCCTGCGCCCTCCTCATGACCCTCCGCAATCGCCGTCTCCGGCAATTCGCCCGCCAGGAGCAGGAGGGGCGTCAGGCCACCTTGGAGCGTTGCGCCCAGGCATTGTCCGGGCGGGTGGAGGCCATGGTGTACGGGCGTCGCCTCCATTTTCTCCAGCGGGTTTGCCAGGCTGTGGAGGGGTTGGCGGGAGCCCAGGGAGGCAGCATGCTGCAGATTCGCTCCACCTGGCCTCTTCTGGAGCTGCTTTCCCTGGCGGCCCTTCTGGCGGTGTCCCTGGGGGGGCTGGCCCTTGCCCAGGGGGATCTTTCCCAGGTGGCGCCCCAGGTGGCGTTGCTGGCCATGGCCTTGGTGCGGCTGCGCAGCAACGCCGTCTACCTCATGCAGAGCGCCTTGGAATTTCGGCGCTTCCGCCCTGCCCTCCATAAGGTCTGCCAGGATCTGCGTCTTCCCGGGACAGGGGAGCCGAAGGGGGAGGAGCAGCTGGCCATCCAGGAGACCCTCCCCCCTCTCCCCTTTCAGGAGTCTCTTGTCTGGCGCCAGGTCTCCTTCACCTATCCCGGCAGCGCAGCGCCCGCCCTGGTGGTGGACCGCCTTTCCCTGGCCCCAGGAGATTCCCTGACCGTGGTGGGGCCCACGGGCTGCGGAAAAACCACCTTTCTCCAACTCCTGCTGGGCCTGCGCTTCCCTCAGGAAGGGGAAATCGCCGTGGATGGGCGCCCCCTGACCCCGGAAAACGCCCCCGCCTGGTGGCGGAATGTGGCCTATCTTCCCCAAAAGCCCTTCCTCATGGAGGGAACCCTGGCGGAGAATGTCACCCTGGGGCTCTCTCCCCAGGAGCGGGATGCGGCAGCCTTGGAAAAAGCCTTGTCCATGGCCCAGCTGCAGGAGCTGGTTCGTCGTCTGCCCCAGGGGGTGGACACTCCCTTGGATCCGGAGGGGCAAAGCCTCTCGGGGGGAGAAATCCAGCGCATTGCCCTGGCCCGGGCCCTCTATCGCCGTCCTAGGGTTCTGGTGTTGGACGAGGCCACCAATGCCCTGGATCCCCGCACGGAACACGCCTTCGGCCTGGCCTTGGAGGAACTCCGAGGAAACACCACCTTGATCACCGTCACCCATGGCCTCCACGCCCTCCGGGAAGAGGACCAAATTCTCTTCCTGGAGAAGGGGCGGGTGGTCGCCCAGGGTCCCCTCTCCTCCCTGAAACTCCACTGTCCCCCTTTCCAGAACTTCCTCACGGGTACCCAAGATGCGTAAAGAGATGCTTTCCCGTCTGGCCACAGCGCTCCTCTCCCTGTGCCTGGCTCTCCCTCTGGCTTTCCTGGGCCTCTCCTGCCATCCGAAAGCTCAGGAACCCCAGAGACATGCCGGTTCCCAGGAGGTACAAGCCCCCCGGAACTCCCCTCAGCCGCGAAGAACCCGCATTGTGGTTTCGCTGGTGCAGGACAAAAGCGAATGGTTCCTGCGGGCCGAGGAATGGGCTTTGGCCGCCCAGAAGGAGCTGGAGGAGAAAGACCCCTATCTCGACGTGGAGGTGGAGAGCGCCAAGGATAACCAGGAACAGTACATGGCCATGCAAAAACTGCTCCTGGCCAAGGAGGCGGAAACCGCGGATGCCGTGGTGGTGCTCACCACGGGAAACCAGGCTCGCCTCCAGGAGCTGTGCGCCGAACTCTCCCGCCAAAAGGGCGTGATGGTGACCGCCGTGAGCAGCAACTTGGTCTATCCCCATAATCCCGATCTCCTGGTCTCCGGCGACAATGCCAGAATTGGCCTGGAAAGCGCCAAATCCATTGTGAATGCCCTGGGAGGAAACTCCTCCGCCACCGGGCGCATCCTGGCCATCACCGATCTCCAAGATTCCGCTCTCCGGATCCGCCTGAAGAATTTCCAAGACCAAATCCGACTCTATCCCGGCTTGAGGCTGAAGGTGGTCAACTATCGGGAGGAGGCCGCCACCCCGAAAGAGGCCATGAAACGCATTCTGGAGCGGGAGGAAGCCTCCTTTGACGCCGTCTGGACGGGATGGGACGGGATTCTTATCCCGGTGTTCCAGGCCTGCCAGGAGAGCGGCGCCAAGGGGATCCAAATCTTCACCGGAGCCGGCGGATTCTCCCAGGTGGCGAAATGGATCGAGACTTCGGAATTTCCCCAGATTTTCGCCGACTACACCTATCCTCCCCAGATGCTCCAAGTGGCCATTTTGGCCACGGCCCGAAAGCTCCGCCGGCGCCAGCAAAAGAACAGCCGGCGGAATGCCCTCAAGAAGGCGCCGGAAATCATCATTCTCCCCACGGAGCTCATCACCTCGGAAAGCGTTCAACCTTCCCGCAGCCAAGGTTCCGAGACCTTCTAACGATCATGCAAGAAGAAGAGACCCAAGCCCAGTTCCTCCGCCTCCGCCAAGTGGTTCGCCGTCTCCGCCAGCCCGGCGGCTGTCCCTGGGATCGGGCCCAGACCCACCAGTCGGTCAAGAAGAATCTGGTGGAGGAGACGGGGGAGTTTTTGGACGCCCTGGAGGAAGGAAACACCCAGGGCATGGTGGAGGAGTTGGGGGATGTGCTTCTCCAAGTGCTGTTCCACAGCCAGATTGGGGAGGAGGAGGGCACCTTTTCCCTGGAGGAAGTCTGCCGTCATGAGGCGGACAAGTTGATTCGCCGTCACACCCATGTCTTCGGGGAGACCCAAGCCGCCAACGACCAAGAGGCCCTGCGGAACTGGGAGCAGGCCAAGCGCACCGAAGACGGGGAGCAGGCCCGGCGCGTTTCCGCCCTGGACGGGGTTTCCCGCTCCATTCCCGGACTCTCCCGGGCCCAGAAGACGCTGATCAAAGCCAGGCGGGCGGGCTTTGACTGGCCCCAGCCTCAGCAAGCCCTCTCCAAGGTGGAGGAAGAGCTGGAGGAGGTGCGCCAGGCCCTGGAATCCCAGAATGCCGAGGCCATCCAGGAAGAGCTGGGGGATCTTCTCTTCGCCACGGTGAATCTCTGCCGCATCCACAAGGTGGAGGCGGAGGAAGCCCTCCATGGCGCGATCCGGAAATTCTTCCGGCGCTTCCAGGAGATGGAACGCCAATGCGCCGCCCAGGGACGCCCCCTGGAAAACAACTCCCCCCAGGAATGGATGGACCTGTGGAAGGAGGCGAAACGCAAAGGACTCTAGCTCCCCCCCTCCCCCCCTCCCCCCTGTCTGCCTGATTGCTCTGCTGCCCCATGTCTCCCCTGACCCTCGACTACCGTCCCCTCTTCCCCGATGCCCTCTGGCGACGCCGTTCCCTCCTGGAACTCTATCCCTTCGACGGCGGCGGCGGATTCATCCACCGGGCCCTCCTGGGCACCATTGACGACCGGGAGATCCGGCGGAAGTTCCTGGCGGGAGAGCTGGACTCTCTTCTCCAATTTCCCCACATGGACTTTGCCCGCTATGAGCATTGGCGGCATATCGAATTGGGATGCTGGCTGAACCGCTGCTATCTGGTGGCCTGCCTGGCCCATGCCGCCTGGCTGGAGGAGGACCGCCCCCTGGCCCGCCTCCTGAAGGAGACCATGCTCCACTTCCTCCGCACCTGCCCGCCCCCGGGAATGGGGGAGCCCGAAGCCCTGAAGAAGGATTGGGAACTGACCCAGTGGCGCATGGTTCACGACTACAACGAGAAGACCTATGAGGAATACAGCAAGGATGAGACGGTGCTGAACTACCGCTGGTATGACTTCCAGCCTGCCAGCCGCCTCCTCCATTTCCTCCACGCCTTCTATTTCCTCAAGGATCTGGCGGAGTTCACGCCGGAGGAGCGCCAGGAGTTGACGGAGGGGCTCTTCCTTCACGGCCAGGTTCTCTTCCGCCAGGAGAGTTTCCTGCCCGACACCCAGGGCAATCACCAGGCCGTCCGCCAAATCGGCCTGCTCCACGCCGCCGCCGCCTTCTCCCAGGTGCCGGAAACCCGGGCCTGGCGGGAACTGGCCTTCCGCCGCATCGCCTGGCACGCCCTCCACGATTTCTTCCCCAACGGAGTCCTCTTCGAGAACTCTCCCTCCTACCATGCCTTCGAAACCTGGCACGGAAGAGACGCCCTGGCCCTGGCCCGCCATTTCGGATCCCCCTTGGATCCCCAGGCGGAGGAGCGCTTCCGCCAGGCCGCCCAGGTGCTGGCCGCCTACCGCCGCCCCGATGGCAAAACCCTGGTGATCAACGACGCCTATCCCCTCCTCCCCGATGGCCTCCTGGAATCCATGGACATCGATCCCCGGCAGCAGCCCCAGACCACTCTCCTGAATCCCGGGGGATTGGCCGTCTGGCGGGGAAAACGACTCTATGCCGCCTTGGATGTCTCCTCCTTCACCGGAAAGTTCTCCCACTACCACGGGGGAAAGAACGCCCTCACCCTTTTCCTGGACCAAACCCCCATCCTGGACGACCCGGGGTGCTGCAATTACGACGATCCCCGGTTCCGAGCCTGCAAACAGGCCGATGTCCATGGCTCCCTCCTGGTGGAAGGCACCCCCGACGCCCACTCCTTCAGCGTCTATGGATGGGATTCCCATCCGGAATTCCAGCTGACGCCTTGGCAGGAGAACCGCTTCCAGGCCACCCTCACTTCCTCCACCCCGGAATGGAAGGGCGTCACTTGGCAACGCACCCTCACCGGAGGAGATGACTCCCTCTTGCTGGAAGATCAAGTCCACGGACTGGCAGGACGACGCTGCGAGTTCCGCTTCACCGCCGCTCCCGGCGTGACCCTCCATCCCCAGGAAAAGGGATTCCTCCTGAAAGTCGGATCCTCGTCCCTGTCCATGGAATACCAAGGAACGCTCTCCCCGCAAATCCAGATCCGGGACGGAGAGAACTTCCAGACGGATCCCGCCCTGCCTGTCCAGCAATTGTGCCTGGCCTTCCCCTCCGCTGCGGATCTGTCCTTCCAGCTCCGCTTCTCCCTCTCCTGACATGGCTGCTGGACGCCTCCTCCTCATCCCCGATGGCCCCGCCTCTCTCCTCTATGCCACGGAGCTGGTGAACCAACTCCGCCGAAGGGGCTACTCTCTTCAGGTGGCCCCCACCGCCTACGACGGGCCCTCCGCCACCGCCTTTGTCAGCGAATTGGCCTGGGCCACTCTCTCGGGACATCCCTGCCGGGCCATTGAATCCCTGGATGAGGCGGCTTTCCGGGAGCAAGATCTGATTCTCCTGGGGCCCGTCTCT
The DNA here is from genome assembly GCA_016303095.1 of Lentisphaeria bacterium. GTDB lineage: Bacteria > Verrucomicrobiota > Lentisphaeria > Oligosphaerales > Oligosphaeraceae > UBA1724. The sequence goes on from JAEDMH010000069.1 coordinate 7,244, forward strand.
CCCCGGGTCTTCTCCATCTTCTGCCAGGGAAAGGCCCTCTCCTATCTCCAGGCGGCAGGACGCCCCGTTCTGGCCATTCTTCCCCAACTCTTTCCCGACGAACCACTTCCCCATAAGGAAGGAGGGAGCTTTGCCCAACTCATGCCCCCGGGCAGCCGTCTTCTGACGGGAAGCGTCCCCCATGGGCTGGGCGCCTTGGGCAATCTTCTTTTGCCCTCCTTTGAGGAAGTGCTTGCCCAGGTGGACAGCCTCCTGGCTCCCCAGGATTACGCGGGAAAAAAGGTGCTCATCACCGCTGGGCCCACGGCGGAGGATCTGGATCCCGTCCGCTTCCTGACCAACCGCTCCACGGGAAAGATGGGCTTTGCTCTGGCCCGGGACGCCGCCCTGCGGGGCGCCCAGGTGCTCCTGGTCCATGGTCCCGTCGCCCTGCCCGCGCCCCGTCTGCCCCGTCTCACGCCCCTCCCTGTCCGCTCCGCCACCCAGATGCACCAGGCGGTGATGGACCACTGGCAGGAACAGGACCTGGCCATTCTGGCCGCCGCGGTAGCGGATTTCCAGCCCCTCCATTGCGCCGAAACCAAAATCAAAAAGGGAGAGGCCCAGGAGCTCTCCCTGCCCTTGAAACGCACCCCCGACATTCTGGCCACCCTGGGCGCCCTGCCCCATCGTCCATTCCTGGTGGGCTTCGCCGCCGAATCCGACGACGTGGAGGCCAATGCCCAGCTGAAACTCCGGAAGAAGCACTGCGACCTCATCTGCGCCAATGATGTGCGCAAGCCAGGCTGCGGCTTCGCCACCGACACCAATCAGGTGACCATCCTGGCTCCCGATGCCCCTCCCCTCCATCTCCCCCTGAAATCCAAGGAGGAAGTGGCCCATAGCATCCTCTCCGAAATCTTGAGAAGGCTCTAAATTCTCCGGTCCGCCCACCACTTTCGCCGGGAGGACAACTCGGCCTCTCCGCCCACGAAGACTCTACCTTCCCGCTCCAAACGCCAGCTTCTTCCTTCCACCATGAACGACTACGAAAATTCCACCCCGCAAGGCTACGCCACCCCCGTTCAGCCTGCCTACGGCCCCTCCCAGGAACTGAGCCCCACCGTCACCAAGATGGACTGGTTCCTCTTTGTGATCCTCACCAGCATCCCGGTCGTCAATCTCCTGGCCCTGATCTACTTCGCCTGCGACAAGGAAAAGCCCAGCCGGGCCAATTTCGCCCGCCTCCAATTGATTCTCATCGCCGTGGCCGTGGGACTCTTCCTCCTCTTTGCTCTCGCCTTTGGCGGATGCATGGCGCTCCTCACCTACGGTAACGCTATCTAATTTCCTTACCCCCAACTACTTACATCACCATTCCTCCTCCCCATGAACACCATTACCCACGACATCCTCTATCTTGGCGTCAACGACCACCAGGTGGACCTCTTCGAGGGACAGTACCCCGTCCCCAATGGCATGAGCTACAATTCCTATGCCATCCTGGACCAGAAGACCGCCATCCTGGATACGGTGGACCAAAATTTCACCCATCAGTGGCTGGACAATGTTCACCGGGTCTTCGGGGACAAGGCCCCGGATTTCCTCATTGTCCAGCACATGGAACCCGACCACGCCGCCAATATCGCCGTCTTCCTGGATCTGTATAGGTCCACCACCGTGGTCTCCTCCGCCAAGGCCTTCACCATGATGCAGAATTTCTTCGGGACGGACTACGCCGACCGTCGCCTCGTGATCCAGGAGGGAAGCACCCTGGAGCTGGGACGCCACACCCTGGCCTTTGTCTCGGCTCCCATGGTCCATTGGCCCGAAGTGATGGTCACCTATGACACCTGCGACAAGGTCCTCTTCTCCGCCGACGGCTTCGGCAAGTTCGGCGCCCTGGACGTGGAGGAGCCTTGGGAGGATGAGGCCCGGCGCTACTACATCGGCATTGTGGGCAAATACGGCGCCCAGGTCCAGGCCCTGCTGAAGAAGGCCGCCGGATTGGACATTCAAATGATCTGCCCTCTCCATGGCCCCGTCCTGAAGGAGAACCTGGGACACTATCTCTCCCTCTATGACACCTGGTCCTCCTACAAGGTGGAAAGCGAGGGCATTGTCATCGCCTATACCTCCGTCTACGGACATACCCGGGCCGCCGTGGAATCCCTGGCGGAAAAGCTGAAGGCCAAGGGCGCCCCCAAGGTGATTCTCCATGATCTGGCCCGGTGCGACATGTCCAAGGCGGTAGAGGACGCCTTCCGCTACAGCAAGCTGGTGCTGGCCACCACCACCTACAATGCGGAGATCTTCCCCTTCATGCGCACCTTCATCACCCACCTCACGGAACGGAATTTCCAGAACCGCACGGTGGCCTTCGTGGAAAACGGCACCTGGGCTCCCCTGGCCGCTAAAGTGATGGGAGGCATGCTAAGCCACGCCAAAAATCTCCGCATCGCCACCAATACGGTCCACATCCACTCCGCCCTCTCCGCCGAAAGCAAACAAGAGCTGGAAAACCTGGCCGAGGAACTCTGCCTGGATTACAAGAATCTCCAGGAATCCACCGCCGACAAGAACGACCTCACTGCACTCTTCAATATCGGATACGGACTCTATGTGGTCACCTCCCGGGACGGACAGCGGGACAATGGACTCATCGTCAATACGGTCTCCCAGGTCACCAATACCCCCAACCGGGTGGCCGTCACCATCAATAAGCAAAACTACTCCCACCACGTCATCCGCCAAACCGGGGTCATGAACCTGAACTGCCTCTCCACCGACGCCCCCTTCGAAATCTTCCAACGCTTCGGCTTCCAAAGCGGACGCACCGCAGATAAGTTCCAGGGTATGGAAATCCATCGCGCCGACAATGGACTGGTCTTCCTCTCCCAATATGTGAACTCCTTCCTCTCCTTGAAGGTGGAACAGTATGTGGATCTGGGAACCCACGGTATGTTCATCTGCTCCATCGAAGAGGCACGGGTCCTCTCTAAGGTGGAAACCATGACCTATACCTACTACCAGAAAAACGTGAAGCCTAAACCCCAAACCGAAGGAAAAAAAGGCTGGGTCTGCAAAGTCTGCGGATATATCTACGAGGGAGATACCCTCCCCGAAGATTTCGTCTGCCCCCTCTGCAAACATGGCCCCGCTGACTTCGAACCAATCGCTTAACCCAAAGACATATAATAGAGGGGGGAAACTTTTCTGGTTGGGAGGGAATCGAAATTTTCGCTGTGTTTTTTTTGTTGGGGATTCCTGGGGGCTCTGCCCCCAGACCCCTGGAGTTTTTTGAGGCATTCCACAAGCCGGCGTGAACCGTGAGAGCCTGAGGAGGAACACCGGCAGGCTTGCCTGCCGGCACGGTCTACGCCGTTGTTGTGGCTCCCCTATCCCTGGGCGGTTGCCCTCCGGCAGAGCCGCCTTCCATTTCACAGAGCGTGACTAACGGAGTTCGCAAGTCACTGTTTGCCCTTCGTCCTGCCTCCCTTGCCTCACGGATTTTCCGTTCCCGTTCCGCCTGGATGGCGGGAGCGCGACCTTCCCGCATGTCTTTGGGCGTCACGTAGCCGATGGTACCATGGAGCCTGACATTGTTGTCCTGGTCGATGTCCTACACCGCATAGAAAAAGCTGTGAAGATGGCGCAGGGAGAGAAACTCGTGCTTCACCGTCCTCTGCATCCTCTCCTGCTTCCCTTTGGACTGCGGATAGTGGAGAGACGTATTGCAGTAGGTGAAGCCGTTGGTTCCAACGAAGGGACTGTGGGAGCAAGGCACGCCCAGGCGCTTGCGCCACACGCTCAGCTTGCTGGGCGAGATTCCCAGCCATCGACAAAACTCCTTGTCGGGGAATCCCGTCTTTGGATGCCAGTAGTCCACGAAGGAAATGACCTCATCCCGTCTGCCTCAAGTCCCCCCAGGAGGCGGTCAGTTTTCCCTATCCTAATTTTTCACCTGGGTGAAGGCTTCCAGCAGTTCGCCGATGACCTCCTGCTTGCGGACTACTTCCCGCTTGAGCGCCGCGATCTGCTTGCCCTTCGCTCGTTCCTCCTTCTTGAGCTTCTTGTCGAAGAGAATGGGAAGGCCACCGACCACTTCCTTGCGCCACTACTCCACCACCAGGGGGGAAGGCGAAGGTCGTCGCAGATGGAGGAAATGGGCTCATTCTCTTGGAGAAGGCGGGTCATCGCCTGCACCTTCACGGCTGTCTCGTACTTGATTCTTGGCATGTTCGTTCTCTCTTTGGGGTTGACCTGCCCGCTAATTTAGCCGAGGAATTCCGGAACAGCCAAAATTTCGTTTCCCTCAAAAGCAGGACAGCTTTGTCCCTCTACATCCGCCATGCCATATCCCTCCTACTCGGCGCCCTCCAACAGCATAAGGCGAATATGGCGTAAGAGAGTTCTTGTATTATCGACTTGACATATATTGGAGCAATTTCTGCTGAACATGAGCACATTTGTCGTCGAAAATAAATTTTTGCCAGCTTTCCCATGAAAAAAACTGGCTAGGGTGTTGTGAAAATTTCAAAGGTATTTGCTTGTCATCAATCCAAACATTTACTTCGCGTGGATATGTATGGCCGATTTTTTCACGAAAAAGAACTTCATCGTGCGATATGCCAGCTTGGTCCATATAATTGGCAGCTTCACTTCCAGCAAACCAGCACAAATCCGGCTTTAAT
>JAEDMH010000070.1 GCA_016303095.1 Lentisphaeria bacterium
CGCGCAACTCCCGGCGCCCTGCGGGGCACACAGGGACCACAGAGGGGGAAACACGGAGCATACAGAGATGCCCTGCGGGGCCACGGAGGGCACGGAAGGCCCGGCAAGCCGGGCACACGGAAGCCACGGAGAGGGCAGAGCCTGCTACGCATGCTCCGCCCGGGGGAGATCTCTAGATCCTCTAGAACCTCTAGTCCCCCGCTTCTGGGGGCGGCGGTTGCGGCATTCCAGGAGGTTCCGCCAACGGCATCTATCCCCATGATGGTTCAGCGACATTTTTTGGGTGATTTTTCTTCCGTGGAGAGAAATAAGGGAAAGGAGGCGAGAACTATATTGAGGGAGAACTCCCAATAGGGGCGATGTCCAGGCTTTGGGCGAGTCCCCGTGTCTTTTTTCCCAGTGTCTGTCCCATGCATCAGAAGAAGGCTGGCGGAAAAGGCTCCTTTTCAGATGTTCCTTGCCCCACAGGGCGAGAAGTTTCCTCGGGGGAAATAGACATGGCCACACAACAGATTGCAAAAGAGGAGCAGGAATTTCAGGATTTCTGTGCGGCCCACGGGTGCAAGCGCACCCGCCAGCGGCGGGCGATTTTTCTATATTTGCGGGGGAACTACACCCATCCCACGGTGAACCAGGTTTGGGAAGCGGTGCGGGGGGAGATTCCCTCCATCACCCGGGAAAGCGTCTTCCGGATTCTGTCGGAGATGGTGGACTACGGGCAGCTCAACCGGATGGACAAGATTGTCAACGCCCGCTTTGACAGTCGCATCATGGAGCATGGGCATGCCATTTGCCGTCGTTGCGGCAAGGTGGTGGACTTTGACCTGCCTTCCTCCCTTCCCCCCATTCCGGAGATTCCCGGCTTCACGGGACTTCACCGAGAGTATCGTCTTTGCGGCCTTTGCGCCGCCTGCGCCGAGGAGGAGCGGAAGGAGTGGGAGGAGCAGAAGCATTGCCAGGCGGAGTGAGTTGACTCCCTGTTCAGGAGCGGAGCCTGGGCAGGATTCCCCGCCCCTTTCTGCGGGGTAGGCATGGGCCGCAGGCGCCAGGGCTCCCCGCTTTTCCCCTCCCCCCCCTTCCGCGCAGACTCCTCTTCCATTTTGTGAAAAGGGGGGGAAGATTTATCCCTTCACGCCACAATAAAGAGCGCATTTCTTCCGTTGGGAGGGGATTTATTCCGCCTGGCGGCGTCCACTCCTGGGAAGGGGATTTATCTGCCCTAGGCGGCCCTCTATCCTGGCCTCCTCCCTTGAGGAGGGGCGCACCTATCTCCTTTGCCTTTCTTCTTTTTTCCTTTTCTTCATGGAAGCAGAATACACCCGAGGTAGCATCCCCGCCATGATGCTCAAGACGGCGGCCGCCATGCTGGCCAGCACCCTTGCCATGTCCGGCTACAACATCGCCGACACCTATTTTGTGGGGCAATTGGGCAGTCGGGAGCCCCTGGCCGCCATGGGCTTCACCTTTCCCGTGGTGATGCTGGCCGGCTGTCTTTTCGGCGGGTTCGGGGGCGGATGCATGGCCCTGATGGCCCAAGCCCTGGGGGCGGGCAAGGAGGAGGAAGCCCGGCTGACCGTTTCCAGCGGCATGTTCCTCATCACCCTGATCTCCGGCTGCATCACCATGCTTGGCCTCCTGTTCGCCGCTCCCCTCTACACCATGCTGGGGGCCACGGGAGAGACCCTGCTCCTGGTGGAGGGCTACATGGGAATCTGGTTTCTGGGATGTGTCACCGCCGGCATCTCCATGCCGGGCAACCATCTTCTCATTGCGGCGGGACGCCCCGTCATCTCCTCCCTCATGACCATTCTGGGCCTGGCGGTGAATGTTCTTCTGGATCCCATCTTCATCTTTGGCGGAGAAGGCATCCGGCACTTTGCCCAAGGCCTGTCCTCCCCCCTGGCCTCCGGCGGACTTCAAGCCTGGGGACGCCTTTTCGCTTTTGTGCCGGGGATGGGAATCCGGGGAGCGGCTCTGGCCACCATCCTTTCCCAGGCCGTCTCCGCCTGCCTGCTCCTGGTCCTCCTCTCCCGGCTAAAACTCCTCTCCTTCCGCCCCATCCCCTTGAAATCCCTGTTCCGCAGCTGGCAGCGCATCGGGAGCTATGCCATTCCCTCCATCCTGGGCATGCTTCTGCTGCCCCTCACCAACGCCATCACCACCCGGGTCACCTCCTCCTTTGGCGACGCCATGGTGGCCGCCACCGCCGCCGGCTCCCGTCTGGAATCCGTCACCTTCGTCCTCCCCATGGCCTTTGGCATTCCCCTGATGTCCATTGTGGCCCAGAACTACGGGGCACACCTCTACAGCCGGGTCAAGCAAGCCTTCCGCTTCGCCTCCTTCTGCGCTTTCTCCATTTTGGGGCTTTCGGCCGTCTTTCTCTTTCTGGCCATCCGCCCCATCGCCGCCGCCTTCACCCCGGTGCCGGAGGTGCAGTCCATGGTGGTGGAATACATGACCATCATTCCCTGGGGCTTTGGCATGTTGGAGCTAGCCCGTTATGGCGGCTTTGCCCTGACCGGCACGGGGCATCCCAAATTGGATGCCATCCTGAAGGGGGGGCGCCTGGTCCTCATCCTGATTCCCTGCTCCCTTCTGGCCGGGGCTCTCCACTGGCGCCTGGGAGTCTTCTATGCTCGTCTGGTGGCCGACCTCCTGGGGGGAGGCATCTGCTGGGGATGGGCCGCCTGGCATGTCCATCGCCTTCCCTCCGTGGACGGCGCCCCCTCCCCTTGACTCCCCCTCACTCCCAAACGCCCTGGCAGAGACCCTGTTGGGCATCGGTGGTCTGCCAGGCATAGGGGAAGGAGCGGCACTTTTCCGGCTTCACGGGATGGATCACGCACCGGTTTTGGGCGTTGAGGAAGATGCAGGAGCCATCTGGCCTTTCCTGAAAGAGGAGTCCCCGTCGATCGGGGGAGAGGCGGGTATATCGTTGAATCAGTTCATCCTCGGAGAGGCCCAGAAAAGCGGCGATTCTCCTTCCTTCCTCCGGAAGATAGCGCACCACCCCCTCCCAACGGCAGCAGTTTCCGCAACAGCGGCAATGGAAGATTTTGCCCCGCCCCTGACCGTCTCTCTCATTATTCATCCCTTTCCCAGGCAATATTTTAGCACCACAAAGGCGGCGGCGCCCCACACCAGGAGATTCATTACGCAGATACAGAGGACTCCCGCGCCCGCCAGGTCCTTTGCCTTGCGGGCCAGGGGATTCCACTGGGGAGAAAGAATGTTCACCGCATTCTCCACGGCGGTATTGACGATTTCCATGGTGGGCAACGCCAGCCAGGTCACCGTCAAGAAGACCCGCCACAGGAGAGTCAGGCCCGGCACCAGCCAGGCAACGGGCACGGCAATGATGCCGATCAGCAATTCTTGGCGGAACGCCACCTCTTGAAAGGCGTCCCGCAACCCCTGAAAAGCGCTAGAGAAGGAGCGCCTCAGGTGGCGCAAGCCGAGAAAATCCATTCCTGTGAGAGAGAGGGGGGGGAGGCGGCGGGAGGAGGTCAATGGAGAACGAACTTCGCCACCTCCACGGGCATCTTCACCGCTGTGCAATAGAACACCACATACTGATGCTGACCGGCGGAGCTATCCCGCAAGAAGCGGGCCATATCCGCCAAGGAGGGAGCCTCCTGGTCAGCGAACTTCAGTACTATATCCCCACGGCGGAGCAGTTGACGCCACTGGGCCACCTGGTCGCCCCCGGGAAGATCGGGGAAAATCTGGGTGATGACCGCGCCTCGCTCTCCTGGGGGAAGGCCCAAGGCGCTGTCCAAGGCGTCGGTGAGATCCGTCATCTCCAGCCCCAGCCGGGTCTTCAAAAGAAGGGCATCCGGCATGGCCTCCACAGTCACCTGGCACTCCCCCCGGGAGGTCTCCAGGGTCAGCCCATCTCCCGTTTGGAGATTCCAGATCGCCTTTCCCCAGTCCAGGGGGCGGCGCACGGGGATTCCATTGACAGAGAAGATGCGGTCTCCCTGGCGGAGGCCCGCCTTTTGGAGGGGGGAATCGGGGAGGATTTCCGGCAGGATGACGCCGCCCTGGTCATCTCCCAATTCCAGGATGGCGGTGGGCTCCATGCCCAGATAGGCCTGGGAGAAATGGGAGGGTTTCAACCAGTAGGAGAGGAAGTTTTCCATATGGGAGAGGGGGATGGCGAAACCGATACCCTGGGCATCGGCCCGAATGGCCTGATTGATCCCCACCACCTGTCCGTCCAGATTCACCAAGGGACCGCCGGAGTTGCCGGGATTGATGGCGGCATCGGTCTGAAGAAGTTCCTCAAAGGAGACCTCCCCCTCCCGGAAGGAGCGATTCAAGGCCGAAAGAACCCCCGTGGACACGGACTGCCCCAACCCGAAGGGATTGCCGATGGCGATGACCGTCTCCCCCAGATAGAGATCCTGGACGGCGGCGAACTCCGCCGGCACCAGGGGCTTGCCGGGATTTTCCAGCTTCAGGAGACAGAGATCATTGGGCACATCGTAGCCCACCATCCGGGCCACCAGGGAAGTGCCGTCCCACAATTGGACTTGAATGGAGGAAGCACGGCGCACCACATGGTAGTTGGTCATCACCAAGCCGGAAGGGTCCAGAATCACGCCGGAGCCCAGGGGAGAATATTGGGTCAGCACCCGGTTGGGCTGGCAGAAGAAATCGGTGAAGAAGAGGCTGAAGGGGTCATTCACCTGGAGGATTTGCTGGGTTGTCCCGATGCTCACCACCCAGGGGAGTGCCTTGCGCACGGCCTGGACGGTGGGGGTCATGCGCTGGGGGGAGGGGTCTGGCGGCGTGGGGGCGGCGGAGAGGGCGCCCATGGGCAGAGAAAGGAGAAGCGCCAGGAGGAAAATCGGGCTTTTCGCGGAAGAGAGAAGGGAAAGCATTTTGTGCCACCATATTGTTCCCGGCCTTCCGGGGAACCAGGAAGAGAACGGGCTCCGGGAAGCCAGGATGTTCGGAAGAAGGAGGAAGCGCCCTCCCTGGGGAAGGAAGGGAAAAGGCTCCAGAAAAACGCGGCGATTTGGACACTTCCCCCCCTCCCGGGTTCCGGAAAATCCCCGCCCCCATCCCCCCCCGCTCCCACCTATGCCACACTGCCCCTATAGCGAACGATTCCTCCAAATCCTCTGGAACGAACGACTGCTCCGAGCCCACCCCCTCTGCCGAGACGGAACCCCTCTCCGAATCCTCTCCGGCGGCCTCTGGAACCGGGGCCCCGGACCGGATTTCACCGGTGCGGCCCTCCTCCTGGGAGAACGCCTGGTGCGGGGAGACGTGGAATTGCATCGCCGTGCCTCCGATTGGTTCGCCCACGGACACGAGGGAGATCCGGCCTACCAAAAGGTGGTCCTCCATGTGGTCTGGGAGGACGATTCGGGAGGGGGAATCCGCTCCCCCTCCCTTCCCACCCTGGAATTGGCAGGACAGCTTTTGCCCAGCTGGGAGGGCTTTCTCCAGCGGGTGGAGGCCGCCTCCTACCCCTATGCCCGGGAAATTTCCCCGGGGGGATGCGCCCTCCAATGGGCTCTGGCGGAGGACGAGGCGCTGAAAGAGATTCTCGCCGCCGCCGGATTGGCCCGGTTTCAACGCCATGGACGCGCCCTTCTCCTACGGGGATGGGAGGCCGGTCAAGAACAGTCCCTCTACGAGCGAGCCATGGAGGCCATGGGCTACGCCAACAACCGGGAAAATTTCCTGGCCCTGGCTCAAGGCCTCCCTCTGGAACAGCTGCGAAGCCACACCGAGGACGGCAAGGACCGGGAAACCCTTCTGGCCTTGCTCCTGGGAGCGGGGGGACTCCTCCCGGATCCCACCCGGCAAACGGTGCTCCCCGCCCTGCGCCCTTGGCTGCGACAGGCCTGGGATCGCTGGTGGCAGAGCGGATTCTCCCGCCTCCCCCTCGCCTGGAAGCCGGGAGGACGCCCCCTAAACAACGCCTTCCGACGCACCCTGGCCGCCGCCTTCTGGCTCCATCAATGCCAGTGCCGTCCCTGGGCCTGGCTCTCCCAGCTGGCCCAAAAGCACCGGGAGGCCCCCCGGGAACTGCTGAAAGCCTTCATGGCCCCCATGGCGGAAGCGTCCCCTTGGAACCAGTGCCTGGACTTTCAGCACCGGCTGCCCCGGCCCGCCGCCCTTCTGGGAGAGGACCGCCGCCGGGATTTGACCCAGAATGTGCTCTTGCCCCTCCTGGGCGCCCAGGCGGAGGAGGAGGGGGATGCCCGCCTCCAGGAGACGGTGCGCCAGGCCTGGGCCATGCTGCCGCGACTTCAGGAGAACCACCTGCTGCGAAAGGCCGTCTCCCGCTTCCTCACCCCCCCTTCCCGCTGGCACGAACTCCTGCCTGGCGCCCCCCAGCAACAGGGTATCATGGATATCTTCCAGAATTTCTGCCTTGCCCTGGACCACTGCTGCGGAGAATGTCCCTTCCAGGTATGGCCGCGGAGCGAGGCAGGAGAGAGCCTTACGGCAGGATTTGGGTGCCCACGCCCTGGCGGGTGAAGATTTCCAGCAGAAGAGAGTGGCGGAGGCGTCCGTCGATCATGTGTACCTGGCCCACCCCGGCCCGGACGGCGTCCCGTGCGCTGCGCACCTTGGGAATCATGCCTCCGGAGATGACCCCGGAGGAGATCAGCTCCTCCACCTCGTCGCAGTGGATGGAGGAGATCAGGCTGGCGGGATCCTGGGGATCCCGGAGGACTCCGGGGACATCGGAGAGGAAGACCAGCTTTCGCACCTTGAGTTCGGCGGCGATTTCACAAGCCGCCATATCCGCGTTGATGTTGAAGACGCCGCCATTTTGGTCGCTGGCCAGGGGAGTCACCACCGGGAGCTGGCGACGGGAGAGGATCCATTGGATTTGCGGCGTATCCACATTCACCACCTTGCCCACATAGCCCAGATCCATCTCCTCTCCCGTTTCCGGGTTTCGGGTGCCGATCTTCTGGCAGCGCAGGATGTTTTTTCCGGAGACGGGGCAGGCCTCCACGTGGAGCTCCTCATTCAGGAAGCGCACCAGCTCCCGGTTCACCACCTGATGAAGCACCCGGTCCACCACTCGGATGGTGTCCCCATCCGTATAGCGCAGGCCGTTGATGAAGCGGGGCTGCACCCCCGCCTTCGCCAACTCCCCGTTGATGGCCTTGCCTCCCCCATGGACCACAATGGGCTTCAGGCCCGCCACGGAAAGAAAGGCCACGTCCCGCAGGACATCCCGCACCCGCCCCATGTCCTCCATGGCGCTGCCGCCAAATTTCACCAGCAGGGTGCTACCGTAAAATTCCTGAAAATAGGGCAGTGCCTCGATGAGCACGTCTGCCTTGCTTTGTTCCTGGGAGATGTCCATGAAAAAGAGAGGGAGGGAAGAGAGGGAGGAGAAATCAGAAAAGTTCCTGGTGGGTCAGGAGGCTCCGGTGGCTTTCCAGCAGATGGCCTCGGGTGAGGATTCCCAGGAAACGTCCGTTTTGGGAGATGGGAATGAAATCGGCCCCTTTGACATCGAAGACCCGGGTGGCTTCCGCCAGGGTGGTCTCCGCCGGGAGGCAGACAGGAGCGCTTCCCATGAAGTCATCCGCCACCAGGATGTCGTACAGTTTGGTATCCAGGAGATAGGGGCGCAGGTTCCGCTCCCGAATCACCCCCACCAGACATCCCTCCTCGTCCAGCACCGGGAAGATTTCCTGGGGGCTGTGCATGAGAATCTTCAGCAGGGTGCGGAAGGTATCCTGGGGAGCCAGAGAATAGAGCCCCCGGTCCGCCAATTCCCCCACGGCAGTGTCCTGCTGGTCGTCCATGCTCTCGCTGACCAAGACTTCCCGGCTGGTGCGCATCACGGCGGCGGAGGCGAAGTAGATGTTGCCTCGGGAAAGACAACGGCTCACAAAGGTGGAAAGCGCCACCACCACCATCAAAGGGACAAAAAGCTGATATCCCCCCAGGAGTTCGGCAATGAGGAAAAGGCCGGTCAAAGGAGCGTGCATCACCCCGGCCAGGGTTCCCGCCATCCCCGCCGCCATGCAGTTCACCAAGGGGAATCCGGTGATGTTCAGGAGCTGCAGAAGCTGGGCGAAGAGGAAGCCCACGTAGGCCCCGGTCACCAGGGAGGGAGCGAACATGCCGCCGTCTCCTCCAGACTGGATGGAGAGGATGGAGGCCACGGGCTTCAAGAAGACGCACAGGGCGAAGGCGGCCAGCAGCCCCCACCCCGTCCCCTGGGGCATGGGCATCAATCCCGCAGGCAGGCCCCCGTGGCCACGGTGCATCAGCTCCAGCACCGTGTCCAGCCCGGAGCCTCCGAGAATGGGCAGGAACAGGAAGATCAGATAGAGGGCCGCGCCTCCCAGGGACATCAGGAGCCAGGGGTGCCGAATTTTCTGGCGCAGGCGCAGCATCAGGCAATTCAGGCGGATGATGGCCACGGAGAGGAGTCCGCAGAAGAGTCCCGTCAGGAGATAGAGCCAGAGATTTTCCAATTTCCAGCTGTAGGCGATTTCCGGAAAGCCCACCTGGACTCCGCAGAGTTGGCTGACGATGGCACCGGAGGCGGCGGCGATGAGGAGAGGGATGAGGGTGACGCCGGAGGAGCCGGGAAGGAGCACCTCGCAGGCGAAGAGGGTGCCCGCCAGAGGGGCGCTGAAGACCCCGGCGATGGCGGCGGCGGCGCCGGCGCACAAGAGAAGAATCCGGGTTTCCCGAGGCAGCCCCAGCTTTCGGCCCAGATTGTCCCCGATGGCCGCCCCGGTGAGGGCGCTGGGGGCCTCCATGCCGGCGGAAATGCCCAGGCCCACCGAGACTCCGCTGGTGAGGATGTGGCTATAGGCATGGTATTCCCGCATGCCCCGATCCGGATGACGGGCCTCCCGAATGGCCACCCAGAGATTGGTCTCCATGGGATGGCGGCGCCAGAAGAGGCTTCCCAGCAGGACGCAGAAGAAGATGCCCAAGGAGGGCAAGGCGGGAGCCACCCAGAATCCCGCTCCTCCCCACTGCTCCACCAGCCCATGGCTATGCTCCCGAACCCATTCCGCCAAAAGGTGCATGCCGCTGCTGGCCAGGCCGGAGAGACTTCCCGCCAACACGCAGAGGGTCAGCACCAGCATCCGCTTCTGGCGGGCGCGCTTCCAGGGAGTTCCCCAGGACATGCCTGCGAATATTTTCGTGAGATTCAACATGACGGCTAGGAGGGGAGAACTTTTCCGGGAGGTATATTTAACATAATTCGACTTCCTCCCTCCCTGATTCCCCCCGGCCTTCTTCTTCCCAAATTCCCCCATGGCCTCCCTTTCCCAGCGCCCTGCCGTCCTCCTCCTCTGCGGAGGAAAATCCGCTGAACACCAAATCTCCCTCCTCTCCTGCCATTCCGTCTATCAGGCCCTGGATCGGGAAAGGTTTTCTCCTGTGGTGGCGGGCATGGACAGGGAAGGGGTCTGGCATTTCTACGGAGACCAGGAGTTCCTGGAGCACCCGGAGGATCCCCGCCAGGTGAAGCTGCGGGAGGATGCCCCTGTCTGCTTCCCCATGAGCACCCCGGAAGGAGCCGCCTTGGTCTTCCCGGGAAGCCGGCGCAAACCCGTCCCCTTCGCCCTGGCCTTCCCCGTGCTCCATGGCACCTACGGAGAGGACGGATCCATCCAGGGAATGCTGGACATGCTGGACGTGCCCTACGTGGGATGCGACGTACGCGCCAGCGCCAACTGCATGGACAAGGAACGCACCAAGGTGCTGGCCTCCTCTCTCCTGAATATTCCCGTGGCTCCCTTCTACGCCTTCAACGCAGGAGAGGAAATTCCCCAGGAACAGCTCCTCCAGGATCTGGGACTCCCCTTGTTCGTCAAACCCGCCTGCACCGGCTCCTCCGTGGGCATTGTGCGGGTGACCAAGGCGAAAGATCTGGGCAAAGCCCTGGAGGAAGCCTTCCTGTATGACGACAAAATCCTGGTGGAGGCGGCGGTGCAGAATGCCCGGGAGATCGAGTGCGCTGTGCTGGAGATGCCGGACGGCTCTATCCTGGTGGCGGATCCTGGCGAGGTGATTCCCCGCACGGGATTCTACGACTACCAGGCCAAATATCTGGACGATCAGGGAGCCAGATTGCAGGTGCCCGCCAAGCTCACCAAGGAGGAGCGGGAGTTCGTCCAGGAAGCCGCAGGCATGGTCTTTGCCGCCCTGGAATGCCACGGCATGGCCCGGGTGGATTTCTTCCTGCGGAAAGACCGACGGAAAAAGCCCCAGGATCCCCTCATCCTCAACGAGATCAACACCATCCCAGGATTCACCTCCATCTCCCTCTATCCCAAGATGATGGAAAACATTGGCATGGATTACGCCACCCTGATTTCCACCCTGCTGGAAACCGCCCAGGCACGCTTCCTCCGAAAAAAGCAACTCCGACGCAGCCCCGAGGCATAACCCCCTCCTCTCCCCCAAAAAAGGAATCCTCTTCCATGAAAAAATCCCTTCTCTCTCTCCTGGTCCTCCTCTCCTTGACTCTGGCCCTCTTCTCCACCTCCTGCGCCACCTCCCAGCCCATGGGGCTCCTCTATACGGATCTCCGCATTCCCCTGGCCACTGGAAACGCCGCAGAGGCCACCGCCTCCCCCAAGGTGGGCGTGGCGGTCTCCAAGTCCATCCTGGGCCTGGTGGCCACCGGGGATTCCTCCATCACCGCCGCCTGCGCCAATGGCGGCATCCGGAAGATTCACCACGTGGACTGGGAAGCCAACTCCATCCTGGGAGTGATCTCCACCTACCGCTGCGTGGTCTGGGGAGAATAAGCCTCGCCCCTTCTTTCCCTTGAAATCCTCAGAGTTCTCTTTGGTATGCCCGCCCCCCTCGCCTTCAACTACCCCTGGACAAAACTGCCGGATTCCCTCTTTCCCCGGATCCTCCGGGAATATCTGGACTGGGGGGTGGACACCTTCGTCTTCACCGACGACCTTGTCCGCCAGTGCCTCCAGGACGAGGGACGGATTGGTTTTCTGAAGGGGCTCTGCCAACGCTTTGGCATCCGCTTTGTCGCCATGCACTCCCCCTTCGGCCGGAACGATGACCTCAACATCCCCGTTGCCCAGGAGGAACGGGAGCAAATGTGGCAGACCCATCGTCGCGCCATGGAGATTGCCGCCGACTTTGGGAGCCGGACCTACACCATGCACGTGGGCGCCTATCACTATGTCATAGAGCACACGCCCCGGGAGATATTGCGTCCCTTGGCTCACCAAAGTCTGGAGGTCCTCCTGCCTACGGCGGAGAAGCTGGGGTTGGTCATCGCCGTGGAGAACAGCTTCGAACCCAGCAACTCCGCCCACGAGGTGTTGTCCCTTATCACCCCCTTTCTGGGAAATCCCGCCATCGGGGTATGCTATGACACGGGACACGCACACATCCAGGCCCCCTATCCCTGGAAGAAAAGGGAAAATTATCCTGAGGGACACCTGCAGCACACCTGGTGGGAAGGCTTCCAGGAAGAGCCGGACGCCCTCGCCCTCCTCCAACCCCATGTGGTCACCTGCCACATCCACGACAACACCGGCTACGCCGACCTCCATGCCATGCCTTTCGATGGCACCATCCCCTGGGATACCCTCATGCCCGCCTTGCGCGCCTGCCCCAGAATGCTGGAGTTCCAAACGGAACAGTGCTTCGACGAGGGCACCAATTGGGCCGGAAAACTCCTGGCGCCTCCCGGAGGATACTCCATTCGCCGACAGGTGGAAACCTTCCGAAAACTGGGATTTCCCGCTTGACGCCCCCCCCCAGGAAACACGGGGCGCACGGAGGGGAAACAGGTCAGCCAGGTCAGGCCCCGCAAGCCGGGCACACAGAGGGCACGGAGATAAGACACGGAGAGCACGGAAACGCCGCTGCGCGGCGC
>JAEDMH010000071.1 GCA_016303095.1 Lentisphaeria bacterium
AGAGATTGGGGAGGGTTCCGGTGCCCAGGAGGAGTTGGAGGATATGGTAGGCATGGGGTCCGTCCAGCACCCGGGCCCAGGCGTTCAGCCGGTGGGCCATGGCCCATCCCGTGGATTCGTCCCCCCGTTCCCGCAGGGAGACCTTGGCCGCTTCCAGCCATCCCGGGGTGTTTTCATTGATAACCGTGCCGGGCACCAGGCCGATGAGCTGGGAGAGATGGCGGTGACGATACTCGCCAAATTCCCCATACTGATGCTCCTCCCGATACTCCTTCACCTGGCCGGAATCCCCCACCAGCACCGGCTCCAGATGGGGCAGGATCTCCTTCAGGCGGCTGAGAAAATCGTCCTCCGGCAAGGCCAGGGCCTGGGCGGCCCGCAGGGTGTCCTGGAAGGTCTCGTAGGTCATCTGCTGGTCAAAGGCGCATCCCACCGTCCGGATATAGGGATGCCAGCGCCATCCCCCGGCGGGCTTGTCCAGCTTGACCCTCTCGTCCATCTGCTCCGGGGAGGCGGAGGGATCGATGAGCCACACGCCATCCTGTTCCCGCAGGCAGTTTAGGAGATACTGGGCCATGCCCCGGAGGGTGGGATAGATCTCCTTCAGCACCTGGGGATCCCGGGTGAAGTCGTAGTATTCCCAGAAGAGCTTTGCGGTCATGCCCCCTGTGCCTGGGCCGGAGTGGCTTTCCGGGTCTCCCGCTCCCTCGATGGAGAGGGGCCATCCGCCGGTGCCGATGCACCAGCCCGCCTCGGGAAAGTCTTCCCCGGGCCGCAGCCGCGCCAGGGCTTGCCGGGCATGGGCCTGGGCGCTGGGCAGATAGGCGTAGTGATAGTCCGCATAGGAGGCGAAGAGGGGCGCCAGATTGGTGGTGAAGACCGGCCAGTAGTTCATTTGGACATTGATGTTATGCCAATATCCGGCGGTCCAGGGGCTCACGTCGTAGACATTCCAGATGCCCTGGAGGTTGCAGGGGAGGGTTCCCTTTCGGGAGGAGCAAATGAGGAGATAGCGTCCGAATTGGAAGTAGAGTTCCTCCAGATAGCGGGAGGGGCTTCCCCTGCGTACCCCATCCAGCAGTTCCTCCGTGGAGATTTCGGGATTCCACTCGCCCCCCAGATCCAGGGTGGCGCGGCAGAAGAGAGCCTGATAATCCTGGAGATGGCGTTCCCGGAGGCGTTCCCATCCCAGGGCCATCGCCGCCCCCAGGGTCTCCTCCACCTGCTCATGGGGATGGGGATAGGGAGCCAGCTTCTTCTTCGGATCCTCCTCCAGGAAGACCCGGGATTCCATCCGGTAGTTGGTGCCGCAGGCAAAGTACAGCGTGACCGCGCTGGCTCCCCGGAACTCCAGCCCGGCCTCGGACACCAGGGCCTCCCCCTCCTCCAACTGCCACCGCAACTGCCCCTCAAAGGCCAGCTCGTAGTACTGCATCTTCCCTGCCATCAGGAACTTCTCCCCGTCCACCGTCAGGGTGCCCTCCTTGCCATGCCCATCCCCGGGCCGGGAACCAAAGTCCTTGCAGAAGGGAATTTGGGCGAAGACCTTTCCCGTGAGGGAACGGGGACGATCCGCCGTGAGGCGCAGCACCGCCACCCGATCCGGATAGGAGGTGAACATCTCCCGATGGTAACGGATTCCCTCCACCGTATACTCCACCGTGGCCACACCCTCGTTCAAGGAAAGGGTGCGCCGGTAGTCCTCATACTTCTCCTGTCCCTCCATCTCCACGAAAATCTCGCAGAAGTTGTTCAGGCCCTCGGGGTAGGGATTCACCAGGGAGTTGTCGGTGATTTGGATGCGCTCCATGGGGACTCCCCCGAAGAGCTTGACCCCCATCCAGCCACATCCCAAGGGAAGGGCGTATCTCTCCCAGCCATATTCCTTGTTCCAGCGTCCATCCACAAGATCCAGGGTGCCATTGGAGCGTTGAATCACATCCGGACGTTTCCGGGGTTCGCTTTGGGGAGAGGGAGAAAAATATTGGAGAATGTAGGGTTTCATAGGAGGGAGATTCTGCTCGGTGGCTCTGGCACAGAGGGCCAGCGCCAAACAAAGAAAGGAAAGAAAAAGGATGCGCATTTCTCCTGGGTGGGACGAAATTGAGAGTTTGCCTGGGATTCCTGCGGGGATATTCAGGGAGCAGGAGGGGGAGGGGCACCCACCCCCCAGAAGCTTTCCCCGGCATTCCCGGCAGGCGCGCCTCTTCCGGCTTGCGGGGGAGTTCCAGGGGCTAGAGGCTCTGGAGACTGGCCTTTTCCCCCGGGGGGGGATTAGAGGGCTTTCACCCATCCCCAATGGATGGAGAGACACCAGAGCGTGGCCAGGACAATCCAGAGAATCACCCCCTGGAGCACAGGGCGCAATCCCAGTTCCTTCAGCTTCTGGCGGCTGAGATTGGCGCCGATGAGGAAGAGAGTGAGAATCATGAGGAACTTGGAAAGCTCCTTCAGGAAGCCTCCCGTGGCCATCACCACCTCCTTGGTGGCGGGGAGCCACTGGGGAAGGAAGGTCACCAGAGCGGCGGCGGCGATGAAGCCGGGGATGAACCAGGGCACCTTCAGGGAGAACCTCCGTTTCTTGCCCTCCTCGGGTTCGGCCACAAACCAGCTGATGAAGAGGGTGACCGGGACAATCCAGAGGGCCCGGGCCAGCTTCACCGTGGTGCCGATGCGCAGCGCCTCCTCCCCGTAGGCCATGGAGGCCCCCACCACGGAGCTGGTGTCGTGAATGCCCAAGGCGGCCCAGTATCCGAACTGGGGTTCGGTGAAGCCCAGCTTATGTCCCACGAAGGGGAAGACCCAGAGAGCCACGGCATTCAGGGCAAAGACCGTAGCGGAGGCCATGGCGATTTCATGGGACTTGGCCCGGAGGGCGGGGGCGGCCGCCGCGATGGCGCTGCCGCCGCAGATGGAAGTGCCCACGCTCACCAGATAGGAGGCGTTCCGGGGAATCTTCAGCCATTTTCCCAGGAGAGTCCCCAGGCCGATGCCCAGGGTGATGCCGATGAGGGTGTAGAGGAAGCCGCTGCCTCCCGCCTTGATGACCTCCATGAGCTTCATGCCAAAGCCCATGCCCACGATGGTGGCGCCCAGCAGCGGGGAGGTGATGCGGGAGGTGTAGGCCAGGAAGGGATTTCCCCAGAGCACGGAGAAGAGGATGCCGGCCAGCACGGCCAATCCGGGCGCCCAGTTCCGGGAAGGGGCCCAAATCCAGGGAACCAGGAAGAAGGCCAGGGACAAGAGGAGGAAGAGAGCGGGCTTCAGTTTTTGCATGGGGAAAGGGGGATTGGTGGGAACGTTACGGAGTTTGGAGAATGAATTTCTCCTGGGCCAGCTCCGCCAGGGCTTTGTCGTGGGTGACCATGACAATGGTCTTCCCCTGCTTCTGATGGAGGCGGCGGAAGATTTCCATGACGCTGTGGGCCGAGGCGGGATCCAGATTTCCCGTGGGTTCGTCGGCGAGGATGACGGGGGGATTTCGGATCAAGGCCCGGGCGATGGCCACCCGTTGCTGCTCCCCTCCGGAGAGTTCCCGGGGGTGGTGATGGAGGCGATGGCCCAGGCCAAATTCCTCCAGGAGGCTCCGGGCCCGCCCATAGGCCTTTTGCCGATCCTCCCTCCACCCCAGGGCGGGGGCGGCGGCATTCTCCCAGGCGGTCAGCTCCGGCAGCAAATGATAGTTCTGAAAGACGAACCCAAACTCCCGGCTACGAAGCCGGGTCAACCGGGCCGACCCCATCTTCGCCATCTCCTCTCCCCGATACAGCAAGGTGCCCCGGGTGGGATGGTCCAGCCCCCCCAGCAACTGCAGCAACGTGGTCTTGCCAGAGCCGCTCTTCCCCACCAGGGCCACCCAACTCCCCTCCTGGATCTCCAGGGACAGGCCGGAGAGGACGGAGATCCTCTTTCCCTCCAGGGAGAAATCCCGGGAAAGCTCCTTCAGCTGAAAGAGAGGGAGTCGCTCCCGGGCGGGGGAGTTCTGAAAGGATTCCTTGGGCATCAGTTCTCCGATTTCAGGGAAAGGGCGGGATTGGCGGAGGCGGCATAGAGGGCGGGGATCAGGGCGGCGGCCACGCTAATGGAGACCGCCAGCAGGATGGTGCGCAGAAGATCCCCCTGGGTGGTCAAGGCGGGAATGGAGGTGAGATGGTAGATCTCCGCCGGAAAGACCTCCACCCCCATCACGCAGGAAAGCAGGCGGGAAATGGCATCCCGGTAGCGCAGCACCAGCAACCCCAGGAGCGTCCCCAGAGCGGTGCCCGTCACCCCGATCATTAGCCCCTGGAGGAGGAAGATGCGTCCCACGCACCAGGAGGAGATGCCCATGGCCTTCAGGATCCCGATCTCCCGGGTCTTCTGGACCACCACGGTGATGAGGGTGGCGGAGATGGCGAAGGAGGACACCAGAACCACGAAGGCCATGAGGAAGGTCATCAGGTTCTTCTCGCTTTGCAGGGTGTCGAAGAGGAGTTTGTTCTGTTCCTGCCAGGTGACGAACTGGCATTGGGGATGGCGTTCCCGGAGGAAGCGGGCCACCATTTCCGCCTGCATGGGGGAGCGGAGGGCCAGCTGGAGGGTGGTGGCGCTGCCCCAGTCCAACCCGAAGAGGTCCGCCGCCTGATCCAGATGGAGGACAATCACATTGTCATCGTAGTCGCTGACTCCCATGTCGAAGAAGGCGGCCACCTTGACGGCCTCGGGGAGATACATTTCATCCGGCTCCTGGAGTTTCACCTGCCCGTCCTCCCGCCATTGGATATTTTGGGTCAGGCGGGCGGGGGAATGGATCAGGAACTCGTCGCCCCGGGCCAGCCCCATGCGGATGCTCATGCGCAGGCCAATGGCGGCTTCCCCCTCCTGGAGCCGATGGCCCTCGGGGGTGAAGGTCCTCTGGAGGGAGCTGACCTGTCCGTCCGTCTCAGGAAGGATGCCCCGGATCACCATGGGATAGACCGTCTCCCGCAATTGCATCAGGGCCGTTCCCTCGATGACGGGGGTGCCCCGGAGCCCCCATTCCTCCCCTTCCCGGGTCAGTTCCTCCACCAGGCGCTCCGGATGGAGGAAGACCCCGGATTCCTGGGGGGGATAGACGGTGATGTGGGCCGTCATGTCCATGATCCGGTTCCGGATGTCCCGGTCGAATCCCGCCATGACGCTGCAGACGATCAAGAGAAGGGCCACGCCCAGGAGAGGCCCCAGCACCGACAGCAAGGTGATGATGGAGACGAAATTCCGGCGGGGTCGCAAATACCGCAGGGCGAGAAGCAGATCCAGGGGGAGTTTCACGGAAGGAGGGAGGCGTCAGGGCGTGGGCGTCGTGGAGCGGCGGCAGAAGAACCATCCCCCCAGCCAGGCGGTGACGGGGGCCACCAGAACCAGGGAAAAGCTGCCGATGAGGGTCTTCACCACTTCGGCGGCCACCAGGGGATTGTTTAGGATGTCCCAGGGGGAAGTGCCCTGGGCGGCGAACATCATCAGCAAGGTAATGTACCCGCCGGAATAGGCCAGAAGAAGGGTGGTGGTCATGGTGCCCACCACATTCCTTCCCATGCGAAGGCCGGAGCGCACCAGCTCCCGGCGGGTGATTTCCGGATGGTGCCGGGCCACTTCCGCCTGCCCGCTGGCAATGTCCATCCCCAGATCCATCACGGCGCCGGAGGAGGCGAGGATCATGGCCCCCAGGAAGATGTCCCGGAGATCCAGGGTGGGATATCCGGAGAAGAGGAGAGTCTGGGCGTAGGGCAGCACGGCGCCGTTGATCTTCAGCACGAGGGTGAAGAAGTGGGCGGTGAAGAGGCCCACGAAGATGCCGGCGATGGAGCCGAAGAAGGCGCAGAAGCCGCACCGGGTGAGTCCCGCCACCAGATACATGATCACCGCTGTCAGGAAGACCACGCAGCCGAAGATAGTCCAGCTGGCGGGCCAGCCCCGGAGCACCAGGGGAATCACCGCCTTCCAGAGGAGGAGGCAGCTGAAGACGAAGCTCAGGAGGGCATTGAAGCCTGTGAGGTGTCCGAAGAGGCAGAGGAGGACGCAGAAGACGAAGAAGAGGGCGGCGGTCCAGCGTCCCCGGGCGTAGTCCTGGGCCACCAGTTCGTCTCCCGGCTGGAGGCTCTCCCGGGGAGAGACGGCCACCACAATATCCCCCGGCTGGAAGAACTTGTCCAGCTCCATCTGGGCCCGCAGCTGGTTGCCGGCGGGGAAAATTTGGCCTTTGTAGGGGCCTTCCAGGATTTGGAGAGTCAGGCGCTGGGAGCCGAAGAGCACCAGTTCATGCCGTTCCACATCCCCGTCCTCCGTGGAGACCACCTTGGCCCGGGCCTTGAAGCCCTGGGTGGGCTGGGAGACCATGGGGGGGCCAGGCAGCAGGAAGAGTCCTCCTGTGAGGAGGAGGAGGAACAGCAGCAGGCTCAGGTCGTGTTTCAGAGTGGTGCGGGCCATGGTCTCCCTCCGGGGGATTCCCTACAAGACGGCGTGCCAGAGGCCAGTCTCCCGGGAGGGGAGGGGGATTTGTCCTTCCGGGAGGCGTGGCCTTTGTTTTTTTTGGGGGGGAGGGAAGGCGGGCTAGAGCAGCTCCTTCATCCGGTGGGAGATGTCGGTGTTTTCCAGGAATCCGCTGAAGCGTTCGGCGCCGCATCCTGTGGCGGTGGTGAGCACGGGAAGGGCGGTATGGTTGCCGCTGCTCCAGCCAATGCCGGCCTTGTTCTGGAGGATCCGTTTGGCGACGGTGCCCAACGACCCCTTTTCCTCCTGGAAGGCCTTCTCCAATTCCCTCCGCTCCTCGGCGTTGATGTACATCTTGTTCCCCTTGCTCTCCTCGTTGAAGAGGAAGCCGAAGTTCTCGTGGAGGAGGGCCTCCGCATCCGCCAGGGAGAAGTCCGCCTTCGACGCCTTGGCCTTGGCCAGCTTGCCGTCGAAGGTCTCGGGGGTGCACTTCTGCTGGGCCAGCAGCAGCAGGTTGAGGCCATAGCCCGCATTGGCGAAGCCCATGGTCATGCCGCCGGTCTCGTGGTCGCCCGTGGTGACAATCAGGGTCTGCCCGGGATGCTGGGCGGCAAACTCCACAGCCACCTTCACGGCATCGTCAAAGGCCAGCACTTCCCGGAGATTGCCGGCGGCGTCGTTGGCGTGGCCGCGGTAGTCAATGGCTCCCCCTTCCACCATCATGAAGAACCCCTGGGGATTCTCGTGGGAGAGAATCTCCACGCACTTCCGGGTGAATTCCGCCAGGGTGGGGGCGTTGGGATTGTCGTCGATGGCATAGGGGAGAGCGCCCTCGCCGTAGAGGGCCAGAGTCTTGGGGGTGTCGGGGGCCAGGGCGTTCAGGGCGTCCCGGCTGCGGGCGAGAGTATATCCCGCCTGCTGGGCCAGATCGTAGAGGTTGCCCTTGTACATTTCGTCGTCGGTCTTGTCGTGCTGTCCGGAGAAGCCGCCGCCGCCGAAGAACTCGAAGCCGGAGTCGATGAGATCCAGCCCGATGCGATAGAGGAGTCCCCGGCTGGGCTGGTGGGCATAGAATCCGGCGGGGGTGGCGTGGTTGATGGTGACGGAGGTGATGATGCCCACCTTCTTGCCATCTTCATGGGCTTTGACGGCGCAGGAGTACAGCTTTTGGGAGAGGTCGGCGCTGACGCCCAGCTGTCCATTCTTGGTCTTTTCGCCGCAGGCGATGGCGGTGGCGGCGGCGGCGGAATCGGTGATCAGGGCATCAGCGGAGCTGGTGCGGGTCAGGGCCTGCATGGGGAAGGAGTTGATGACCAACGGGCCGCGCCCGATCTGCTTGGAGAACTCCTCCGCAATGCTCCGCTGGGGAACCGACATTCCGTCGCCGATGAACAGGAAGACGTACTTGGGGGAAGCCGCCTCGGCCAAGGCAAGGAGACAGAATCCCAAAAGGAAAAGAGGAATGAGGCAAATCTTTTTCATGGCTTTTCCAGGTTAGGAGGGAGAGACAATCGGAGAGGGGAACTCCTCCCCGCTTCGATGAGGGAAGGGATGCGGAACTCAAAAAGGGAAATCCGGCCCTTGGGAAGGCGGAAGAGGGCTTCTCAAGTCCGGCTTTCGGATTCAGGAGGAAAGATAATCCTCCTCCCTGGGTTTTCCCTGGAGAAACGGAAAGGAAATGCAGCCCATGGACAGGAAGAGAGAGGCTTTCCCGGGAATCCCCGGGAATCCCTCGGAAGTCATATTCTCTATGACTTTGCCCGACAATCGGTTATCCTGTTATCCTCCCCCATTATCGTATCCCCGTGTTCCTCGCCGGAACCTCCCCCGCTCCCCCGCTCCCCCGCTTCTCCCCTTTCCCGTTTCCCAGGAGGTCCTCATGTCTCCCATCTTCCGCCCCCTTTTCCTGCTTTTCGCCCTCATCCCCTTCCTGCCCCGCTTTTCCGCCCAGGAAATTCCCCAGGTGACCCGTTCCTTGGCCGTCCCCCGGGTCGCCCCGGGCTCCGTAGTGAAAGTAGAGCTTCAGATTTCCTTTGCCCGGGAGGAGAGCTTGCCGGATGCCTGGATCCTGGAAGAGAGCTGGCCCTCCTCCTGCCAGATTCTGGCCGCCTTCTGGAAGGGGCGTCCCTGGAGTCCGGTGTCGCGTCCCCAGGGGTATGCTTGGCTCTTCGGGTATCCGGGAGAGGAATGGGTGGTGGAGGAGGGCACCCTGACCTACCTGCTCCAGACCCCCTCCCTCTCCCCGGAGGAGACCCCGGCCACTCTCTCCGTGGAGGGAGTGGCCTCCACCTGGGAAGGCTCCACCCCCCTCCAGGGAGACGCCACCCTGACCCTGGATCCCGAAGCCGATTTCCTGGAATCCCCTCTCTTCCTCCTGCCTCTCCAACCCGGCTGGAACCTCCTCTCCCTCCCCGCCAAAATGGAACCCCAGGGACTCCAGGAACTGGCCAGAAACGCCCCCGTCTATCTCTGCCGCACCGCAGACGGCTCCGGACTCTTCTACCAGGGAACTGTCCCGGAAACCCCCGGACAACCCTTCTGGATCCGGGAAGAGGGGGAACTCCCCCGGGAAGTGCTGCTGATGGCCCAGGAACCCCCCGCCTCCCAACTGGTCACCGCAGGACACTGGCGCAGGGGAAGCAATCTGGCCGGCGTCAGCGGAACTCTCCCCCTCCCCTGCCCGAATGTCAAAAAACTCTGGCATTGGCAGGATCATCAATACACCCCAAAAAACGATCCCACCCTGAGACCAGGACAGGCCGCATGGCTCCTCCGATAACCCAAAATTTCCTCTCCCCCTCCTCTGATCCCCCCATCGGACATCCCGGGCCACAGACGGACAGGGAAAGACAGAAAATGTGAGTTCTGTCTTCTTAGAGAATCAGACTGTTATGCCATTATCCAAGACAAAATCCGCCAACTTCCTCACTTTTTACACAATTCTAAATTTTAATCCATAACTTCCTCATTTATCGAATCTTTAGGAAATTATGCATTACAGTACGGCATTCTTCCGGAGGGAGGGAGGGATTTCTCCCCGCCCTTTCCCCTCCTTATGTCCTCTTCTCCTCATCCCCATCCAGGAGGAAATGCCATGGCCACTTCCAAAGAGAAATCCCCCGCTCCTGCGAAACGGCGTCTGAAGTCCAGTCCTCGGGCGGGTCAGCCCCGTGGTCGCCGCGTCACTTTCCGCTATCGTGGAGAGCCGGGTCACCAGGTCACGGTGGCGGGCACCTTCAATGACTGGGATCCCCAGGCCCGTCCCCTGGCCTACGAGGAGAGCACGGGAGAATACATGGTGCGCTTTCTCCTGAAGAAAGGGACCTACCAATACAAGCTGGTGGTGGACGGCCAGTGGATTCTGGATCCCACGAACCCCAAGGAAGCCCCCAATGACTTCGGAGGCAGCAACAACGTCATCATCGTGGAGTAGGACGATTCCCTTCTTTTCCTAGAGTTCCTTTCCTCCGCCCCCCGCCCTGCCCTCTCCTTTCCGCCCCCCCAATCCCCCCGGGGAGGGGAAGCAGGAGCGGCGACTTTCCCCGGACGGACGCCGATTTCCCCCTCCCTCTTTTCCCCACCCCCAAAACCGGCAGAGTTTCGGCCCCTGCCCACAACCAAATTCCATTGGGAAACATGAAACGTCAAGATCCTGCGCCTCGGCTTGTCCCCACCAAAAGTGTGGAGGAACTGATGGACACGAAGGCGGACGTCCAGGTGCTGCGCCGGGAAGGCGCTCCCTGCCCCGACTGCCCGAAGATTCTGGTGGTCACTCCGGAAATCACCTATCTGCCCCAGGAAATTCTCAACAACGGCTTTGGCACCAACCAGTATAGCGATTTGACCAACCAGCAGGTCTCCTACTCCTCCAAGGCGGGGGGCCTGGCGGATGTCTCCGCCTCCCTGGTCTCCGCCCTCTACAACATGGGAGCGGATGTCCATGTGGCCCTGCCCTTCTACCGGAAGCTCTACCACATTGATCCCAGCAAGCTGGACCACTACGAGAAGCGGCGTCTCCAGCTCTCCAGCGCCGTGCCGGAGGAGCGGGTGCATTTTGCCAAGGACTACATTTTCAACTACCGGGAGCGGGTCTATTCCACCGATCCGGAGCGCTCCAAGCGCATCAGCCTGGCCTTCCAGCGGGAAATCATCAACCACACCATCCCGGAACTCCAGCCGGATCTCATCCACTGCAACGACTGGATGACCGGACTGCTGCCCGCCTTCGCCCGCCGCATGCGCATTCCCAGCCTCTTCACGGTCCACAACATCCACACCCAGAAGACCACCATGGAGCAGATCGAAGACGCCGGCATCGACGCCGCCTTCTTCTGGCATAATCTCTACTTCGAGAGACCCCCCTACTCCTACGACGAAAGCCGCTCCTCCAACCAGGTGGACTTCCTCACCTCCGGCATCTTCGCCAGCCACTTCATCAACACCGTCTCCCCCACCTTCCTCAAGGAAATCGTGGACGGACGCATCGGCTTCATCCCCGGATATATCCGAAACGAAATCGCCAACAAGTACTACGCCGGCGTGGCCACGGGAATCCTCAACGCCCCCGACCCCGACGACGATCCGGCCTGCGACCCCGAGCTGGAACTCCACTACACCCCCGAGACCCACGCAGAATCCAAGCGGAAAATCAAGGCCGATTTCCAGAAGAAGCTGGGACTCCAGGTGAATCCCGACGCCCCCCTCTTCTTCTGGCCCTCCCGGCTGGACCCCGTCCAAAAAGGCCCCCAGCTCCTGGCCCACATCCTCTACCAGGTCATCCACAAATACTGGGATCGCCAAATCCAATTCGCCTTCGTGGCCGACGGCCCCTACCAGAATGTCTTCCGCTCCATCGCCGACCAGCATAAGTTCCATAGCCTGGTGGCCGTCCTCTCCTTCGACAAGGCCCTCTCCAAACACGGATACGCCGCCTCCGACTTCGTGCTCATGCCCTCCAGCTACGAGCCCTGCGGACTGCCCCAGATGACCGCCCCCATCTACGGAAGCCTGCCCCTGGTCCATGATACCGGCGGACTCCATGACACCGTCACCGACCTGGATGTCCACGCCCATACCGGCAACGGCTTCGTCTTCAAGAACTTCGATGACTACGGCCTCTTCTGGGCCATCGACCAGGCCATGAATTTCTGGGCCCAGCCGGCGGAAGTCCGGGAACGGGAAATCCGCCGCATCATGGTGGAAAGCAAAAACCGCTTCAACCACCGCCAAACCGCCCAGGCCTACATCGACCTCTACGAGAAAATGCTCCACCGCAAATTGGTGGAGTGGGAGGCGAAATAGGCTAGAAATCTAGAAATCTAGAAATCTAGAAATCTAGAAATCTAGAAATCTAGA
>JAEDMH010000072.1 GCA_016303095.1 Lentisphaeria bacterium
TGGGAAGCCCACTACGACATGACAGGGAAAGAGGAGGCGATGGCAAAGAGCACAGAAGAGGACTGCCAGGAAAACCTCCGTCTCTTCTATGTAGCCATCACCCGGGCGAAATTCCTCTGCCGCCTCCTGGAAGGGGAAAAGTCCCCAAAAAACAAACCTCTCCACTCCACCTTGGGAGCAGGCTTTCTCCACTCCTTTACGGTAACAAAAGAAGGCACCAACGACTTCCTCTCCTGGCTTCAGGAAGCCCCCAAGGACAACACCCTGTCTTCTGGGAAAGAGGCCGACGCCTCCTCTCCTACGGCTCAGGAGTTTCCGGAGAACACTCCCCTGCCCCGGGGCCTGCGTTCCTGCAGTTTTTCCACCTTGAGCAAGAAAGGGGAGCAGAGGCAGATCGGAAAGGAGGGGCAACAGGCCGAAGAGGAGCCGCAGGAAGTGGAGGACCGGGAGGATGCCCTGGACAATCCCCAGGAGAGTTCCTCCGGTGCCTTCCAGGAGGAGAGTCCTTCTCCCGAAGAGGATCTCATCTTCCGCTTTCCCCGGGGCGCCCGGGCAGGCACTTGCTGGCATGAAATCTTGGAGGAACTGGACTTCACCCAGCCGGTGGCCGAGCAAAAGGGTCTCTGGCTCAGCAAATTGGAGAATTACGCCCAATTCCCCGCCACCCTCTCCGAAGAGGAGAAAGAGAGCCGGGCAAAGGCCTTCCAGAAGATGCTGGAGGGGGTGATGGAAACGCCTCTCCCCGATCCCGAATCCCCGGAAGACAAAGACCTCGACTTCTCTCTGAAGAACATTTCCCAGGAACAGCGGCAAAGCGAATTCCCCTTTGAATACCGACTCCCGGATGCGGCTTCCCTGGAAACGCTGAATCAGCAATGGAAAGACAAAGGCTTAGGAGAGACCGACCTCGCCCGTTTCTCCTTCTCCCACGAGAAAGAGCGATGGATTTTCAATGGCACCATCGACCTCCTGTTCCGACGCGACGGGAAATACTACATCGTGGACTGGAAGACCAACATCCTGGAGGGAAAACGAGAGAGCTTCTCCCGGAAAGGCATGGAAAAGGAGATGGAAAAGAATCAGTACACCCTCCAATACCTCTTCTACACCGTGGCCTTCCTTCATGCCTATCAGCACAGGAACCCCGACTGGAGCCTCACCCCAGAAAGTTATGATGCCCTCTTCGGCGGGGTCGTCTACTGCTTCCTGCGGGGCATTCGAAAAGGACAGAAGGACCGGAAAGAGGAGCGACATCATGGCTTCTATGCCGTCCGGCCGGACTTCGCCCTGATCCAAGCTCTCTACGATACTCTGGCTCCCATCGGTTCCCAGGGCTAACTCCCTTTCCCCCTCCCCTACCCCACACCCATGATGCCAAACAACGAAGGCCAACACTCACCCATCGTCACGGAAACGGTGGACATGCTCTTTCGGAGAAGTAAGCTAGTCCCCGAACAATGCCCTCGACTCTTTTCCCTGCTCTTGACCCTGGGAGAGGAAACCCTGGCCGACTCCCATGTGGCCCACAAGCTGACAGAAGAGGAGAAGTCCCTCCTGGAGCAGAGGGACGAGAGACTCCAGGAGCTCCTCTGCGAGGAAAATGAGGAAGATTGGAATCTCCCCCGCCATCCTGTCCTCTGGAATCGCAAAACCGATCTTTTGTATTTCTCCAAGCACCGGACCGAGGAAAGGCGCATTGAGGGATTTGTCCGGGAATGCCTTGCCAAGAATCAAGGCGGGGGCATTGTCCCCCCCACGGAAGAAGAGATTCGGGGGCTGGCCCCCAAGTTGAAGAACAAGGAGGCGGTGGATCAAGTGGAGGGAGTCAGGCGGTGCGTGGGCAAGCGTCTTGCCATGTTGACGGGAGGCCCCGGCACAGGGAAGACCACCACCCTGGGAGCCATTCTGGTCTGGGAGTTCAAGCAGAATCCTGACTTGACCGTGGCTCTCTGCGCCCCCACGGGGAAAGCGGCCGAACAGATGCAGCGCTCCCTGGGAGAGGAATTGAAGGCCGGGCTGGCGGCGGCGGCCTCCGGGGTTTATGAAAAGTTGGCGGCCCTGTCCGCTACCACTACACATAAGTTGCTGGGCATTAGCCAATACCGCCAGGGGCTCCCCAAATACCACAAGGGCAATCCCCTCCCCTATGACCTGGTGGTGCTGGACGAGGGCTCCATGGCCGACCTCCATCTCTTCGCCCGGCTCACGGACGCCCTCCCCGAAAGCGGGCGTCTGCTCCTCCTGGGAGACAAGGACCAGCTGGAATCCGTGGAGACCGGCGTGGTCTTCGGAGACCTGGCCGAAATCCTGCCCGAGGACGGCAAAATGTCGCTGAATCACAACTTCCGTTCCCAGAGCATACCGGAGTTGGTGGACTTTGCCGCCCTTCTTTCCCAAGGGAAGGTCGAGGAAGCCAAGGGCAACGTCGGCCACTTGTATGCCAACGGGGAGGGGAATTTCCGGTGCCAGGCCCCGAAGCCCGAAGCCTTCCAGGAGATGGTCAAGGAATGGTGGAGGAACCGTAGCTTGAAGGTTCCCCAGGAGGAGGACTATGCCTCGGAGGAGGAGGCGAAGGCTTGGCTGGCCTTCCACGACCAATTCAAGATTCTCTGCGCCCTGCGGCAGGGGAGGTCCGGGGTGGAGGAGGCGAACCGGTTCATGGAGAACCTGCTCCATTGCGGGCGGAGGAAGCGCGGGCTTCCCCTGCTCCACACCAAGAACGACTCCGTCACGGGGCTCCAGAATGGGGATATGGGCGTGCGCCTGGGGGAGCAGGTCTATTTTTGGGTGACCAACCCGGAAAGCAATCAAAGGGAAGTCAAAGGCTTCTCCTGGTCCATGCTTCAGGAGCAGTGCGAACCTGCCTACGCCATGACCATCCATAAATCCCAGGGTTCTTCCTACGACCATGTGCTGGTGCTGCTCCCCGACACTCAAAGTCCCCTCCTGACTCGAAATCTCCTCTACACCGCCATCACCCGGGCCAGGAAATCCTGCACCATCTGGGCCAAGGAGGAGTTCCTGAAGGAAGCCATCCAAAGGGAATCTCAGCGGGTCTCCGGCCTGGCCCTGGCCTTCAAACAGCCCCAACCATGACCCTCGACTCCCCCTTCCGCCCTTCCCGGGACTTCTCCCTGCGCCTGGAGAACCATAATCGGCGCTGGGGAGCCGCCCTGGAGAACTGGTTTGCCCATAGCGGGGCGGCGTGGACCCCAGGGATGATTCCCACCCGGGAATTGCGCATGCGTCTGGAGAGTTTTCTCCCCTGGGAGGAGTTCGCCGCCTCCCTCCGCAACGTGGCCAGGGCCCTTCTCCCCTCCCCGGAGTGGGTGCCACGGCTCCTCTTCCCTGGCGCCTTGGACACCATCCTGGAGTTCTGGGAGGAATTGGGCGATCCCTTTCGGGGACGCTGCGCATTTCCGGCGGAAGAAATGCCAGTCCTCCTCTGCGCCTGCGCCGATCCTCCCCGCTTCGGCACCCGGAGGGGACGCTATCCCCGCCAGTTCTGCCGTCTTCCCCCTGCCAAACGCCTCCTGGATTTGGGATGCGGCGTAGGGCTGGGCACCTGGGAGGCCGCCCTCCACTGCGGGGTCCAGGAAATATTGGGGGTCACCCAGGAACCCTTGGAGGCGTGGATGGCCACCTGCCAGCGCCTCCCCCATGCCCCCCGACGGGAATCCGAGTTTCCCCATGCCCCGTCCGTCCAAGCCCGTTTCCTGGCGGGAGACGCTCTCCATTTTCGGGGAGAGGCCCCGGCGGATCTCCTTCTTTGCAACGGCTTGGCGGGGGGACGCTTCCTCCATCGCCCGGAACACTTGGAGGCTCTTCTGGATACTTTGGAGGCCAATCTTATTCCTGGAGGCGTTGCCGCCCTGGCCAACGCCTTCCACACCGGGTGGCAGGCCTCGGGGGAGGAGCTGGCCCGGCGGGCCCGGCAACGGGGCTGGGAAGTCCAGGGAGACTGGCAGAACCTCTTCCTGCGCCTCCCCTAGCCCTCCCGAGGGAGCCTCTTCCTCGCCTTCATCCCTTCCGGCGCAGGAAGAGCCTCCAGAAGAGCAGCCAGAAGACCACGGCCCCCAGACAGATGGCCCACACCATCCCGTTGCCCTGGCTCATCACCAGAGGCAGAGCCACAGAGGTCCAGATTCCGCCGCCCATGATAGGTTCGTGGAGGAGCTGCTTATAGCCGAAGGCCTTGGCGGCCTCCGTGCGAGATTCCGGATCCACGGTGCGCAGGAGGAGAAGGCCTGTGGCGGTCACCCCCATGGACTGTCCGAACTCGGCGATGGCCCGTTCGAACCAGGCGGCGCGGAAGATGCGGGGAGCCAGGAAAAGGACGCAGAAGAGATTCCAGGCGGTGCCCGCCAGAATCAGGAGGAGGAGGGGGAGCCATTGGGCCAGGATGAACTCCACCCGGATGGAGGCCACGGCGGAGATCACCAGGAAGTCCAGGGAGGCCCCCGCCAGGCGCTGGATCTGTCCCCCGTTCACCAGGGGAGTAAGGCGGGTGCGGCGGAGGAAGAGCTGGAGGAGGAGTCCGCCCACCATGCAGAGGGGGAAGAGGGGGAAGCTCTCCAGCACCTTCAGACTTTGGACGCTTTGGGGGAGCAGGCCATTGAGTCCCAGAAGGGCCTGCTTCAGGAGATAGCCCAGGAAGACCGCCACCCCCAAGATGCCCAGATGGAAGGCCAGGGAGTCCACGGAATCGCTGCGCACGGTCTGTCGTCCTGCGGAGGGCTGTTCCCGGATGGGATAGATGCCCCGCATTTCCAGAGGATCCCGATGGGCATCCACCCGGAGCCCCTGGATCCAGCCCCGCTTGGCGGCCACATTGATGAGCATCATTCCCAGGGAGACCCCCAGAATCATGCCGCAGGTAGCCACGGTGAAGCCCAGGGCGCCCCCTTCCTGCCATCCCAGATCCTGGAAGGTCTTGGTGAGCCCTCCCACCGTGCCGTGCCCACCCTCAAAGCCAATTTCCAGCAGGGTGCCGAAGGCGGTGTTCACCTGGAAGAGGGGCACCAGAATCAAGCCGGCCAGGGCCAGGCCCACCACATATTGTCCCCAGGCGCAGATCTGGCCATAGCAGAGCTGGGCGGCCCCCTGCTCCCAGACGGTCTTCAGGGGAGGAATGGAGGCGCCGATGAAGAGAGAGGCGAAGACAATATTGATGAGAAATCCGGGCATGGCCCCCCAGCCCGCCGTCCAGGAAGAGAGGTCCACCTGGGGGAAATAGCGGCGGCAGAGCTGGATGACCAGCAGGCCGATGAGGCCGCCGACGACGGAGGTGGGCAGGAAGAGGCGTTGCAACAGGGGGATGGCCGTGCGCACCACCTTTCCCAACATCAACAGCAGACACAATCCGCAAAAGGACATGACAACAGTCATGGGGCATTCTCCTTGCTGCGGGACCAATTTCCCCCTGCCGAAGGACTCCGCAGCTTTCGGCCCTTCGGAGGGAATGAACATCTTGGGAACGAAGCGTCCTAGAGGGTGAGATTCTCCAGACGCTCCTGGAATTCCTGATCCAACTTCTCCAGGGCCGTGGAAGCCTCCTCCCATTTCCAGGTGAGATTCTCGGACTCCTGGTTGATCTCCGCCAGCCGCTTGTTCAAGGCGGCAAAATCCGTGGAGCCATCGGCGGAAGGAGCATTCAACTTCTCGTAGATCTCCTTCTGCTCCGCCTCCAGAGCCGCAATGCGCTCCTCCGCCTCGCTCACCGCTTTCTCGTAGGGACGGCGCAGCTTCCCAAAGCTCTGGCGCAGCTGGGACTCCGCCCGCTTCTGATCCCGGTAGTTGGGGCGGTTCTCCCCGGCGAGAGCGGACTTTTTCTCCCGAGGCGCCTCCCCTTTGGGAGAAGAGGGGGCGGAGGACTTGGGGGCGGGAGGGGCGGGGGTGGTTTTCTGGGGAGGGGGAGCCACTCCCTGCCCAGCGGCCTCCGCCGCCGCCCGGGCCTCCGCCAGCTTCTGGTGGTAGTAGTCGTAGCCCCCGTAGTACTTGGTCACCTTTCCCGGTTCCATAGCGTAGATGGAGTTGGCCACGCCCCGGACGAATTCGATGTCGTGGGAGACCAGGGCGATGGTTCCCGGGTAGCGGGAGAGGGCTTCCTGGAGGGCTTCCCGGGCATGGATATCCAGGTGGGTGGTAGGCTCGTCCAGCAGGAGGAAATTCAGGGGTTTCAGGAGGAGTCGGGCCAATCCCAGGCGCACCTTTTCGCCGCCGGAGAGCACCTGGACCTTTTTGTCCACGGCCTCCCCGTGGAATCCGAAGGAGCCCATCATGGCCCGGATATCCGCCTCGCTGCGGTCATTGGCGTAGCTTTTGGCGGTCTCGTAGATGGTGGCCTCGGGATCCATGGTCTCCGCATAGTCCTGGGACTGGTAGCCCATAAGCACATTGCTCCCCACCACCACCCGGCCGTACCGGGGCGGAAACTTTCCCGCCATAAGGCGCAGCAACGTGGTCTTTCCCATGCCGTTCAGCCCCACGAAGGCGGCATGCTCCCCCCGCTCCAGGCGCAGGGAACACTGGTGGATGACATCATGGACCCCGTCGTAGGCGTAGCCCACCTCCTCCAGCCGCAAGACCTCGTCCCCGGAACGGGGCGGCTGGGGCAGACGAATCACCGGGGCGGCATCCACGATGGACTGCACCTCGATCTCCTCCAGCTTGTCCAACTGCTTCTGGCGGGACTGGGCCTGGGCGGCTTTGGTGGCCTGGGCCCGGAAACGATCGATGAACCGCTGCAGCTGCTCCTTCTTCCGATCCAGATTTTCCTTCTGGGCCACCAGCTGTTCGTGGCGGGCCACCCGGGTCTGGCGGTAGTAGGCGTAGTTGCCGGGATAGCGGGTGACCCGTCCTCCCATCACCTCCAGGGTGACATTGGTGAGGGTGTTGAGGAGATAGCGGTCGTGGGAGACCAGGAGGAGGGTTCCGGCGTAACCCTTCAGGTAGTCGGAGAGCCATTCCACGGCGGGGACATCCAGGTAGTTGGTGGGTTCGTCCAGCACCAGGATATCGGGCTGGGCCACCAGGATCCGGGCCAGTTCCGCCCGGATCTGCCATCCCCCGGAGAAGCTGCGGAAGGGGTCGTCAAAGCGTTTTTCGGAGAATCCCAGGCCGGAGAGGGTGGCCTCCGCCCGGTTGCGCAGCGCATAGCCCCCCAGATGCTCGAAGCGAGTCTGCAAATCCCCCATGCGCTTCAGGAGACGCCCCTGCTCCTCTCCCGAAATCCCCTCTCCCGCCAACTTCCCCTCAATCTCTGACAGGGCATGGGAAATCTCGTGGAGCTCCGGCAGGGCATCCTCCGTATAGTCAATGAGGGAGGCGGTGACGGCGTGGGCATTCAATTGCTGGCGCACATAGCCGAAGCGCTGGCTGGAGGGAAAGTGAATCTCCCCGTGATCCGGCTGCTGACGCCCCGCCAACATCTCCAAGAGGGTGGATTTTCCCGCCCCATTGGGCCCCACAAAGCCCACCCGCTCCCCATCGTGGATGGCAAAATTGGCCTCCTGAATCACCACCTGGCGGCCAAAGTTCTTGCTGACATTCACAAACTGAATCATTTGGTCAAATCCGCATATTGGGCATGGACAAATTCCCGCAAATCCTCGGGCGGCACCTCCACGTTCAACCCCACATGCCCCCCGGAGACGTAGATGCGGTCGAAGAGCTGGGCGGTCTCGTCCACATAGGTGGGGAAGAGCTTCTTCTGTCCGATGGGGGAGCATCCCCCGTGGACATATCCCGTCAAGGGCAGCAGCTCCTTCTGGGGCAGCATCTCCACGTATTTCTGGCCGCAGGCCTTGGCCGCCTTCTTCAAATCCAGTTCGCCAGTGGCGGGGATGACGAAGACGAAGTAGGTGCGGGGGACGGCGCCGGTGGTCACCAGGGTCTTGAAGACCTGGTCGGGGGAGGCGCCAATGCGTTCCGCGCAGGTGCGGGCGTCCAATTTGCCGTCGGAGACATCGAACTCATGCCATTGGAAGGGGATGCCGGAAGCTTCCAGGAGGCGGAGGACATTGGTTTTGAGGGTAGGCTGAGAGGGAGACATGGCCATCAGGGCGCAGGAGGGAAGAGTTCCTGAAGGACGGCCCAATCGGAGAAGGGGTGCTTCACGTGGTGGATTTCCTGGTAGTCCTCGTGGCCTTTTCCGGCAATGAGGAGCCAGTCTCCCGGTTCGCAGGCGGCCACCGCCGCGGCAATGGCCTTCCGCCGATCCACCTCCACTTGGCAGGGGACTCCGGCCGGCACCCCGGCACGCACCTCCGCCAAAATCGCCGACGGCTCCTCGGTGCGGGGATTATCGCTGGTCAGCCACAGAAAATCGGCATTTTCCCCGGCGGCCTGGGCCATGAGGGGACGCTTTCCCCGATCCCGGTCTCCCCCGCATCCGAAGAGGGCCCCTAGACGGCCCGGGCATTCCGGGCGGAGGGCCTGGAGGGCGCAGCGGAGTTCCTCCGGGGTGTGGGCGTAGTCCACGAAGGCCTGGGCGCCATTGGGGCAGGCGAAGCGCTGGAGGCGGCCCGGGGCGCCGGCGGTATGGGCCAGGGTTTGGGCGATAGTCTCCTCGGGGACGCCCAGGGAGCGGGCCAGGAGTCCGGCGCAGAGGGCGTTGTCTTGGTTGAAGTCGCCGGGCAGGGGGCACTTCCAGGGGGAGGGAGTGGTCTTTCGGGAGAAGACCACCCGATGGCAGGGGTTTTCGGGGAGGGCCTCCAATTCCCGGGCCAGGCGGGCCACAGCGGGGTCATCTCCATTGAGGACGGCGGTGGCTCCGGGGAGGAGCATGGTGCGGAAGAGCTTGGCCTTGGCCTCCCAATAGGCTTCCATGGTGCCATGGAAATCCAGGTGGTCCCGGGAGAAATTGGTGAAGGCGGCGGCGGCGAACTGGGCGGTGCCCAGGCGCTCCTGGGTCAAGGCGGCGCTGGAGCATTCCATGGCCACGGTGGTCACGCCGTTGGCCACCATGCCAGCGAAGAGTTCCTGAAGGAGAAAGGGGGTGGGGGTGGTGCGATCGGCGGGAAGTTCCTCCCCCTTTCCCAAGTCGTAGACCACGGTGCCCACCATGCCCGTGGGGACGCCAGCCGCCTGGAGGATCTCCCGGAGCAGGAAGACGGTGGTGGTCTTGCCGGCGGTGCCCGTCACCCCCGCCAGGCGAAGTTTGCGGGCGGGGAAATCGGCGAAGGCCTCCGCCACCCGCCCCAAGGCGGCATATCCCTTCTCCTGGGGCACAGACAGCACCGGCACGGGAGCCGTCACCTCCGGAGAATCGGCGAGAATGGCGGCGGCGCCGGCGGCCAGAGCCTGGGGAATGAAATCCTTGCCATCCGCCACCGCTCCCCGAATGGCGCAAAAGAGCCCCCCCGGCTCCACCTGTCGGGAATCCCCGCAGGCCCCCAGCAGCAGGGGATCCCCGCTGACCCCCTCCCCTTTCTTCGCCCCCAAAGGAGCAAGGAGGGAAAGAAGAGCGCTGAATTTCCAAGGGCGGAGGGAGAGCATGGCGGGGGATTCTTCTGACTCCTGGGGAGACGGCTACTTCTCCGGCATGGGATTGCCGAATTTCAGAGCCCGGCGTTGACGTCGATTCAGCATGGGGGTGCCATCGGGATTCAGGCGAGGCGGGGGCGGGGGTTGGGGCGCCTTGGCCTTGGGGGGAGTCGCCTTCTCCCGCTCCGGGCGAGAGGAGCGTTTCTCCTTCGCGCCCCCCCGGGATTTCCGGGCTTCCCGGCGTTCCGTCCACTCCTCCTGGTCATCGTATTCCCGATAGGGGGCTTTCCGGCCACGGCTTCCCCGGCCACGGCGTTCCTCCCGCTCCTCTTGCCCCTCTCGTTCCTCCAGGAAGAGGGCCCGCTGGGCATAGCGGCTCCGATTCCGATAGCTGCGCTGATTCTGGAGGCGCTCCAGCTTCTCCGCCGTCACCCCGATGTGTTCCGGGCCCTGATCCGCCGTCAACGCCAGCTGTCGGGCCACCATCTTGGTGAAGAGAATGGCGGGATCCTGGTCTTGCTTGGCGGTCAGTTCCTGGATCTTGGCATACAACTCCGTGTCCAGGGTGGCGGCAAAGAGTCCCGCCAGGAGCTTTTCCAGACGCTGGGCATTCACCTCGTTTCGGCTGGGGATGCGTCCCCGGGAGAGCTTGGCCCCCACAGAACGGCGGATGGCCTCCAATTGCCGGAGTTCCCGGGGCGTCACCAGGGTGATGGCCTTCCCCGTCTTCCCGGCGCGCCCGGTGCGCCCAATGCGATGGACATAGGCCCGGCTGTCAAAGGGAAGGTGGTAGTTGAAGACATGGGAGACATTCTCCACATCGATTCCCCGGGCCGCCACGTCGGTGGCCACCAGGATGTCAAAGTCCCCCCGGCGGAAGGCGGCCATCACCCGGGCCCGGGCGGCCTGCTCCATGTCCCCGTGAAGGCAGTTCACATTGTATCCCCGCCCCCCCAGCAGAATGTTCAGGGAATCCGTCTCCTCCCGGGTGCGGCAGAAGATGATGGCCTTGGAGACCTCCTCCGACTCAATGAGGCGAACCACCGCATTGGTGCGCTCGTGCTCCTCAATGACAAAGTAGCTCTGCTGGATGTCGTTGTTGGCGCTCTCCGGGGATTCGGTCTCCAGCTTCAGGGGATCGTGAAGAATGTCCCGGGCCAGGGATTCCACCTGCCGGGGCATGGTGGCGGAGAAAAGCATGGTCTGATGGGGCCCAGGAAACTCCTGGAAAATCCGCTTCACGTCGTCGATGAAGCCCATGTCCAGCATCTCATCCGCCTCGTCCACCACGATGATGGCCGGATTCACCCCCTGAAAATGGCCGGATTCCATCAGGTCAATGAGACGCCCCGGGGTGGCCACCAAAATGTTCACCCCACGCTCCAAAAGCTCCTCCTGGCGACGATAGGATTGGCCGCCCGTAAAGGCCGCCGGCTTCAAGCCCGTGAAATGCCCCAGACGATACAACTCGCTGGAAATCTGGGCCGCCAACTCCCGGGTGGGGGTGAGCACCAGCATCTGCAACCCCTCCATATCCTTGATCCGCTCCATGGAGGGCAACCCAAAGGCCGTGGTCTTCCCCGTGCCCGTCAACGCCTGACCCAACAAATCCCGCCCCTTCAACGCCTCCGGAATGGCCTTCTTCTGAATGGGCGTGGGCTCCCGAAACCCAGCCTCGCGTATGCCCTCCATCAACGCCTCGCATAACCCAAACTCCAAAAAACCCTCCCCTGGCGCCACCCCACCCTCCAAGGCTTCCCACGACTCCTGATGCTCCTCGTTCTCCATCATCAAAAACTCCTCAATGCAAACGCTTATCCTGCCACACACCCCCAAAAAACATGACAAGGTGGTGGAAATGGGTACTATAGCCCTTCCACCCACCTCTAGAGGCTTACAAAACAGGACAAAATAGGACAACGCCGACAACCCAGACCAGGGCTAAAAACTCTAGAGGGGCTAGAGGCGCCGAGGGTTACGCTACGCTTCACCCCCGTCTAGCGATCCTCCCACCCCTGCCGGGGTTCGGATTCTGATTTTGTCCGTGCCGGGGGTTCCGGTCGTCCCTTTGGGCCTCCCTTCACCCCCGTCTAGCGATCCTCCCACCCCTGCCGGGGTTCAGGAGGATTGCCCCCTTCCCCCGCAAAAAAGCCCCAGGGGGGGACGTGCGGGGGGCAGGTCCCGCCCCTCCGTGCTATCCGTGTGCCCGGCTTGCCGGGCCTTCCGTGTCCTCCGTGTTTTCAAACTCCGTGCCGGGGGTTCCGGTCGTCCCTTTGGGCCTCCCTTCACCCCCGTCTAGC
>JAEDMH010000073.1 GCA_016303095.1 Lentisphaeria bacterium
CCCGCCCCCCGCAAGCGGGGGGAATCTAGAAAGCTAGAGGGTCTAGAGGGTCTAGGGGATCTAGAGATTCTAGGACTTTCCCCCAAA
The DNA here is from genome assembly GCA_016303095.1 of Lentisphaeria bacterium. GTDB lineage: Bacteria > Verrucomicrobiota > Lentisphaeria > Oligosphaerales > Oligosphaeraceae > UBA1724. Next base: position 88 of record JAEDMH010000073.1, read on the forward strand.
AAGACCCCAGGGCGGAGCATGCGCAGCAGGCTCTGCCCCGACCTGGTCGACCTGCGCCGCGCAGCGGCGTTTCCGTGGCTTCCGTGTTTCCCCTCCGTGCCGGGGGTTTCGGTCGGCCCCTTGGGCCTCCCTTCACCCCCGTCTAGCGATCCTCCCACCCCTGCCGGGGTTCAGGAGGATCCCCCCCCGCCCCCCGCAAGCGGGGGGAATCTAGAGGTTCTAGAGGAACTTAAGAATCTCCGGGGGGGGGTGAGGGGATGAGTCACCCGGGAATTATAGTATCGGATTTTTTCGCTTCCCACCCCGATCCCCCCCCTCCTGCCCCCCTCTTTATGTCACCCCTCCTTCTGAAGTTGTCCCTCCTGGGCGTGTTCGCCATTCTCATGATCGGCGTCGGCCTCTATTGCCGTCGCCATTCCACGGATGTGAACGGCTTTGTCCTCGGCGGACGGGCCGTGGGTCCCTGGCTCACCGCCTTCGCCTACGGCACCAGCTATTTTTCCGCCGTGGTCTTTGTGGGATATGCGGGACAGTTCGGATGGCGCTACGGCATCTCCGCCACCTGGGCGGGCATCGGCAACGCCCTGATCGGGTCTCTCATGGCCTGGTCCGTCCTAGGCAGACGCACCCGCATCATGACCCAGCATCTGGATTCCGCCACCATGCCCCAGTTCTTCGGGGAGCGCTTTCAAAGCACCAGCCTGAAGCTGGGGGCCTCCCTCATCATCTTCATTTTCCTGATTCCCTACACCGCCTCCCTGTATAATGGCCTCTCCCGCCTCTTCAGCATGGGCTTCAACATCGACTATTCCGTCTGCATCATCTTGATGGCGGTGCTCACCGCCGTCTATGTGGTGGTGGGCGGATACATGGCCACCGCCATCAACGACTTCATCCAGGGCATCATCATGCTGGTGGGCATTGTGGTTCTCATCGGGGCTGTGCTGGCCAGCCGGGGCGGACTCCAGGCCGCCCTGGTCCAACTGGCTCAGGTTGTGGATCCCGCCGCCACCCCCAACGCCAACGCCCTCAACGGCGCCACCCCCGGCATCTTCGCCTCCTTCCTGGGACCCGACCCCCTGAATCTCCTCTTCGTCGTCCTCCTCACCTCCCTGGGCACCTGGGGACTCCCCCAAATGGTCCAAAAATTCTACGCCATCACCGACGAGGGCGCCATCCATAAAGGCACCGTCATCTCCACGGTCTTCGCTCTGGTGGTGGCCGGCGGCTGCTACTTCCTGGGCGGCTTCGGGCGCATCTTCTCCGACCGGGTGGACATTGCCGCCAACGGATACGACTCCATCATCCCCGCCATGCTGGAATCCCTCCACCCCGCCCTCATCGCCATGACCGTGATCCTGGTGCTGGCCGCCTCCATGTCCACCCTCTCCTCCCTGGTGATCGCCTCCAGCTCCACCCTGGCCATCGACTTCCTCCACGGCTGCCTGCTGAAAGAGCGCATGACCCAGAAGCAGCAACTGCTCGCCATCCGACTCCTCATTGTGGTCTTTATCGCCATCTCCGCCGCCATCGCCCTGGTCCAGTACAACAGCAAGGTGACCTTCATCGCCCAGCTCATGGGAATCTCCTGGGGAGCCCTGGCCGGCGCCTTCCTGGCCCCCTTCCTCTACTCCCTCTATTGGAAGAAAACCACCAAGGCCTCCTGCTGGGTCTGCTTCCTCTTCGGATCCCTCCTCATGGTGGCCGACATGATCCCCGCCACCAAAGCCCTTCTCCCCAAAATCATCCAGTCCCCCATCAATTGCGGCGTGGTGGCCATGGTGGGCGGACTTTTCCTCGTTCCCCTGGTGAGCTTCTTCACCCCCAAGCCCCCCAAACACGAGATGGACCGAATCTTCTCCTGCTATGACCGCAAGGTGACCGTCTCTATGAAAACTGCAGTGGGAGAGGGGAAATAGTCCCCACTCCCGCCCAAGCCGGGTCCAAAAATCGATATATACTTGATATTCTAGTAGTTACATAAGAATACGGGCGGGGCGTGCGACTAGGGCGAACCGCCCGCTCCATGCCCTCTGTGCGCCCGGCTTGCCGGGCCTTCCGTGCATTCCGTGTTTTTATCTCTGCGTCTTCCGGGGTTGGCCGCAGGCGCCGAGGGTTGCGCAATGCTTCACCCCGTCGCCAAGGCCTGGCCTGCCACCCCTACGGGGTTCGGATTCGATTGGGGCCTTGCCGGGGGTTTCGGTCGGCCCTTTTGGCCCTCCCTTCACCCCCGTCTAGCGATCCACCCACCCCTACGGGGTTCATGAGGATTCCCCCCCTTCCCCCCCGCAAGCGGGGGGAAACGAACCCTCAACCTCGTGGCGGGTCGTTCGGCTAGCGCGAACCGCCCGCTCCATGCCTCCGTGGCCTTTCAGTTCACAGGGATGATGACCATGACGAAATGGAGGTTTCCCATGGGGGCGAGAGGGACGCCATGGAGTTGGGCGCGCACTCGATCGGGGCGATGGACCCGTCCTCCCTCCGGGGCATCCGCCAAGATTCTTCCCACAGGGATGCCCGGAGGCATCATTCCCCCCAATCCGCTGGTGACCACCTGCTCCTCCGGGGACACCTGCAAATCCTTGGGAAGATATTCCACCGTAAAGCCCAACTCTCCCTGGGAGAACGGGGTATTTCCCTGTCCCTGAAGGACGCCCACGGCCTGGTTTCCGGAGAGCGCCACCCCGAATCGGCACTCGGAAGAGAGGAGGGTCACCACCTCCGAGGCATGGGCATGGCAGCGAAGCACACGGCCAAAGGCATATCCCTCCACCAAAACCAGCGCCCCGGGCACCACCCCATCCCTCGCTCCCCGATTGATGAGGAGTCGGTCATGCCAGCGCTGGGGATCCCGGGAGATCACCTCCGCCACCATCGCCCGCCATGTCTGCCGGGGAGGCAGAGCCATAAGACGGCGCAACTCCTCGTTTTCCCGGGAGACATCCTCCAGGGCATCCAGTCGAAGCTTCAATTCCTGGATCTGGCGTTCCGCCTCCCGCAGGGATTCCTTTTGTCCCAGGCGTCCGGGCTGCAGCCAACGCAATCCATCCCCCACGAGCCGTCCCAGGGCATTTCCCAAGGAGATCGCCGGGGAGAAGAGCGCTCCTGCCAAGCGTCGTCCTGAAGAAGTCAAAGGCACCAGGAGACAGAGAAGGATTCCCAGGGTCAGGAGAATCGTTCGGAGGGCGAGATAAGTTTTCCGGGGGGAGGAGGGCAAGGGGAGGCTTCTCTAGGGAGCGGGTCGTTCCTCCCGTCGTCGTCGGCGGAAGAAATCTTTCAATACTTCGGCGCATTCCTGAGCCAAGACGCCGGGGGTCACGGGGGTGCAGTGGAGAGCGCCAGGGAAACTGGTGAGATTCAAGGCGCCTCCGGCCGCCCCCATGCGAGGATCCGGGGCCCCGAAGACCAGGCGCCCCAGCCGGCAGTTGACCATGGCTCCTGCGCACATCGGGCAGGGTTCCTTGGTCACATAGAGGGTGCAACGGGTCAACCGCCATTCCCCCAACGCGCGGGAGGCCTGCTGCAGGGCCAGCAATTCCGCATGGGCGGTGCCATCCAAAGATTTTTCCACCCCATTGGCGGCCGCTGCCACCTCTCGCCCCTGGTCATCCACCACCACGGCCCCCACGGGAACTTCTCCCTCCCCGGCGGCCTTTCGAGCCAGTTCCAGGGCCCGGAGCATCCACTGTTCATCGATGGAGGAGGGGGTGTCCATTCCCTTGGGGCGAGGAGGTGAGGCGGATGGAAAAGAGATTTCCCCCGCCGACCGTTTGGGGCAGCGGGGGGGGGAGAAAGGCGTCGGAGAGCGGAAGGAATTAGGGGAGTTTCACCTGGAACTCCACCGCATCCAGAATCTCCTTAATGCGCTTCTCCATGGCCTCGCCCATCGCCATTTCCTGCAGATACTCCTGGATCTGCGTCTTGGCATCCTCGAAGGGGGCCATGACACTGGGATGAGAGGGGCCGGCCAAGATGAGATGATAGCCAAAGACCGTCTCCACGGGCTGGCTCACCTCGCCTTCCTTCAAGGTGGCCAGGGCAGCCTCGAACTCCGGCACCATGCTGCCTTCCGGGAACTCTCCCAAAGAACCGCCCTTCTCCTTGGAGGGGCAGTCGGAATATTCCTTGGCCAACTCGGCGAAATTGGAAGCGTCCGCCGCCAGTTTTCCCTGGATCTCCCGAATCTTGGCCAAGCAGGCATCCTTTTCCTCCTGGGAGGGATCCTGGCTGGGGAACTGCACCAAGATGTGGGAGGCGCTGTAGGTGGCGGGTTGCTGGAAGGCCTCCTGATTCTCGTCGTAGAACTTCCGGACCGCCTCCTCTGAGGGAGCAGGCACCTCCTTCTGCACATTCTCCTGGAGCTGCTGCATGTATTTCCCCACCACCATCTCCTGGATCATGCGCTCCTTAAGCTCTTCCTCCGTCATCCCCAACTGGGCCAACTGGGCGTCAAACTGCTCCTTCATCTGGGTCTTAATCTCTTCCAGATTCTTCTCCACAGCCTGGGCATCCCCTGCAATTCCCATCTCTAACGCATTCTGCAAGAAGATCTTCTGCATTCCCATCCCCTGGGCCATGCGCGCCAGATACGCCATCACCATCTCTTCCGTCAAGGGAGCGCCCTGGGCCAACGCCGCCTTCACCTGGGGCTCCGCCATCTTCACCAGTTCCTCCCGGGTCACCAGGCCCCCCTCCCCTTTGCTCTCCACCACGACTTCAGGAAGCTTCGCCACCAGAGCCTCAAAGTCCAGAGGGGCAGGGACGACCTCCTGGGAGGCGGGAGCCGTTTCATTCACCACTTGGGGAGCCGCTTCCTCCTGGGGGGCGGGAGCGGGGGTTTCCTGGGCGAAGCAGGCGCTGGCGCCGAAGAGCAGAGAAGCGGCCAAAAGGAAGAAGGGATGTTTCATGGGGGGGTATCCTTGGGCAGTGCGAGGGTTAGCGTGTCAAGAAGGAGGAGGAGCCGTTTCCATGTCCCGACCTTCGGGAGAGGGATCCGTTCCTCCCTGCGGTTGTGCTGTCAATCAAAAAAAAGGGGAGGATGTTTGGGGGAAGGCGTCAGAGAAGCTTTCCCGTGGGAAAAAAGACGGAGAATAGACCATAGGAAAGGCGATGGGTTCCGTTCAAGGGAGCCAACGGTAGAGAAAATCTGCCGTTTCCGCCACGCCGGTCACGGGGGCTACTTTACCCGTTGGGGGAAGAAGTTCTCGATATTCTGCCAGAAAAGCGGGAGAAAAATCTCCCGAGGCGGCCTCCATCGCCTTTTGCCACAGAAGAAGGGCCTCCATGTACGCCTGGGGAGAACGGGCAAGGCGCCCCTGGAGAAGCTTGCCTACGATTGTCAGAGGACCCTCGCGGTCCAGGCGTTCCTCCAGGCACTTCCGGTTTTCGGGGGAGAGTTCCTGCCAGCGAAGCCAGGAAGCCAATTCCCGGGCGGCGCTCCATTCCCGGGCCGCGAGCCACTCCTCCGGGGAAGCGGCAAGCAAGACCGGCAACTCCGCCTCCCCCTCTCCCCGGGAACGGGGAAACGCCTCCAGGCATGAGACAATCCGGGAAGCCCACTGACGGGTCAACAGACACAGCTCCAACTCCCCCTCCCATTTCCGGCAATCCCGCTGAAACTCCTCCTGACGCAAGGACGCCAGGAGCGCCTCCTGGGATGCCCAGAAGGGCGGAAAGGTCTTCGGGGCCATCCGGGAGAGTTCTTGACGCCAGGGAGAGAGGAAATTCAGGGAATCCTCCAGATCCTGGGACTTTCCATAGGGGCGTCGGGCGCAGAAGAGGGCCAGGGCCTGGAGAGCCTGGGGAAGGCTCCGCAATTCCAGCAGAGCGGGGGTGGCCCGTCCCTCCCGCTCCGCCTGATCCAGGAGGGCGGCGAAATCATGGAAGCGCTGTTCCTGAAGCAACTGGCTGGCCTCCGCCATCAGCTCCCGATGCCCGTTCTCCTCCTGGAGAATCCGGGCCACCTGGGGAGCCAACTTCCCCTCCTGCTCCCATTCCTGCCAGCGTCCCTCTCCCTGCTCCAAGGAAAGTCCGCTTTCCACCAGGGCGTCGCTGGCGCCCAAATCGTAGGCGGGGGCGTTCCGCTCCGCCTTCCTGCCACAGGAGAGAGCCAGCAGAAGCAGGGATGCCAGGAGCAGGCATCGGAGTGCCGGCGCGGAGGAGGAGGAACAGAAGGAAGCCATGGAAAAAGGAAGAGGGGAGAGAGGGGGGATTTCCCTGGCGGGCTCCCCCAAAGGCGCAGGGACAGGGGTATATTAAACCTCGCTTTCGTCCTGGCGGAGCCGAGAGGGGAGAGCGGCCTCCTTACTGGCGACCACCGAGACAGCCAGCGGCAGACACTCCCTGGCCTCTCGCCCCCATGCCCCGCCTGGGAGAACATGGGGAGAATATATAGCCTGCACGCCAGGCGGCTCTCTCCCTCCCCGCGGGAAATCCGCCCCTTCCCGCGCCTCCCCCCCTACGCCACAACCCCAGGAGACTTCCCCTTCCATGCCCCGCGCCGATGGACGACAACCCGATGCCCTCCGTCCCCTCGCCTTTCTTCCGAATTTCCAATGCCATCCCCTAGGGTCGGTTTTGGCCGTGTGCGGCAAGACCCGGGTGGCTTGCGCCGTCTCCCTGGAGGAAAAAGTGCCCTCCTGGATGAAGGCCCAGGGGGTTCCCGGGGGCTGGATCACCGCGGAATATCAGATGCTGCCCAGCGCCACAGGCACCCGGGGAGAGCGGGAATCCACCCGGGGCAAGGTCTCCGGACGCACGGCGGAAATCCAACGGCTGGTGGGACGTTCCCTCCGGGCGGTGGTGGATTTGGAAAAACTCCCCCCCGTCACCCTCCATGTGGATTGCGATGTGCTGGACGCTGACGGCGGCACCCGTTGCGCCTCCATCACGGGGGCCTACGCCGCCCTGGAGCTGGCCTGCCTCCGCCTCCAGGCCCGGGGAATCCTCCCCCAGTGGCCCCTGCGGACACGGGTGGCGGCGGTTTCCGTGGGCATTGTCTCCGGAACCCCCCTCCTGGATCTGTGCTATCAAGAGGATTCCGCCGCCGAGGTGGACATGAACGTGGTGATGACGGAGCAGGGACGTTTCGTGGAATTGCAGGGCACGGGGGAGGAGGCCACCTTCGACCAGGACCAACTGCAGGCGATGCTCTCCTTGGCCCAGGGAGGCCTCCGGCAGCTCTTCCAGGAACAGGAACGGATCCTTCGGGAGGCCCGGGATCATGTTTAGCCAACCTCTCGCCAACGAACTCACCTGGTCCGTCAGCCGCAGCCGACTCTTCCGCAGCTGCCCCCGGGCCTACTACTTCCAATACTACGGCGCCTGGAAAGGCTGGCTCGCCCAAGCTCCTCCCCGCGCCCGACTCCTCTATCGGCTGAAAAAAATGACCTCCTTCCCCCTGTGGGGAGGGGACATCGTCCACAAGCTGATCCAGAAGACCCTGGCGGACTTCCAGAGAAGCCGGCAGAAGCCCACTCTCGTCCAGCTCCAGGAGCAGGCCCGCAGCGCCCTGAACCAGGGCTGGAAGGAGTCCCTGAGCGGGGAGTGGAAAACCAATCCCAAGGGAAAGACCAATCTCTTCGAGCACTACTACCGGGGGGAAGGGGAAGCCATCTCCCAGGAACAGATTCAGGCCCTGCGCGCCAAGGTCTTCGACGCCCTGGAGGGATTCCTCTCCTGCGGCATCCTGGACACCCTGGCGCCCTTGCCCGTGGGGCAATGGGGAGACATTGACACCACAAAATCCTTTGTGGCGGGGGAACTTCCCGCCCTGGAAAACGCCCCCGCCCTCCCCCTGAAGGTCTGGTGCGCTCTGGATTTCTCCTACCAAGACTCCCAGGGAATCCTCCATATTGTGGACTGGAAAACCGGCATCGAACACCGGGAGGAACTGCGCCTCCAACTCTCCTGCTATGCCCTCTATGCCTTGAAAACCGGGAACATCCCCCTGGAACGCATTTCCCTGGAAGGGGTCTTCCTGAATGACGCCGGACGCATCAGCCACTACGAAATCTCCCCGGAAAACCTGGTGACCGCTCAAGAGCAAATCCTGAAAAGCGCCAGCGCCATGCGGGCGAAACTCCAAGACCCCGCCCGAAATCTGGCCCAGGAAGAGGACTTCCCCTGCACCAGCGACACCCGACAGTGCCTCCGTTGCCCCTACCGACAGGCCTGCCCCCTCTTCCAGGAACCCGGAGACCCTTCTTTTCAAGAAATGTTATAACTTGTTGAACACAAACATGTTATAACAAAAAAACATTCCCGCCGCATTTTCCCCTCAAGGAGGTATTTCCCATGTCCCCATTGGATGAACACTGTGTCTTCTGCAAGATCCTCTCCGGCCAGATTCCGGCGGCCAAGGTCTACGAGGACGAGGAGACCCTCGCCTTTTTGGACATTGCCCCCTTCAATTTCGGGCACACCTTGATCATTCCCAAGCGCCACTGCCACGGGCTCAGCGACATGCCCCAGGAGAGCCGGGACGCCCTCTTTCGGGCGGCCTCCCTTCTAGCTCCCGTGGTGTTGCGGGTCACGGGAGCGGCGGGGTTCAACCTGTTGATGAACAACGGGCAGGCGGCGGGGCAGGAAGTGCCTCACGCCCATCTCCACATCATCCCCCGGTTCATGGACGATCCGGTGCTTCTCCACGCTCCCCAGAAGCAGTATTCGGGGGAGGAGATGGCCCAGCTCCAGGAAAAGATCCGGTGCCGTCTGGCGGCCCGGCAGGAATCCCAGGAGCAGAAGTAGCAACCAGTTTGTCTCCCATGGCGAATCCCCATTCCCCCCACTTGGACGAGCAGACGAGAGCCGATCTGGCCCAGGCAAAGAAGCTTGCCCGCCAGGATTCCCGCTATCCCGCCACGGCCTTCTTCTATCTCATCAACACCCTCCGGGAAATGCTCAACCGCCGCAAGGAAGGAGAGCACGTCACTGGAAAGGAAGTCTGCCTGACCCTGCGTCAAAATCTTCTAGACGACTTTTCTCTCCTGGCCCCCGATGTCCTCCATGCATGGAACATCGTGGAGACCAATGACTTTGGAAACATGGTCTACGACATGGTGGAGGCCGGGATCTTCTCCACCTCCCCCCAGGATTCCCGGGCGGATTTCGTGGATGTCTATCCGATTCCGGGCGGTCTTGCCCTGCCCCAGGAGGGGCGGAGCCAGAGCTGGCCCATCCTGGAACCCTAGCTCCTTTCCCCACTCCGTTCTTCCCCCCACGCCCATGTTTCTCTCTCATCCCTCCGCCTCCTGGACCCTCACCTATGGCGATGACACCGTCATCGGCCCCCTCTGCCTGGAAACCCAGGGAAAGCCTCTCTTCCGCGCCATGCACTGCGCCCTGGACGGGCGGCAGGAGGCGCCCCTGACGCCTGGCGCCCCCAGTGCCGTGCGGAAAGGGGGTTGCGCCATCGTCCAGAGCAAAGGGACCTTTCCGGGGCGCGGGCCAGTGGAGCTTCTCCAGACTCAGCGCATCGCCGGCAACACCATCCGCCTCACCTATGACATCTCCTGGAAGGCGGAGGGCGTCCCCCTGAACCAGGGAATGGAGTTGGGCAGCCTGCGTCTAGAAGGAAACTGGGTTCGGTATCTGCTCTTCTCCCCCGGGAAAGTCCTCCAGGAAACGCCGGAATGGCAACCCCTTCCCCAGGATTTGGAGAAGACCCCCCTGGTCTTCTCCCCCATCCCCGTCGTCCTGCTTCTGGAGGACCAAGAGGGGCGACGCCTGGAATACGGCCTGGGCCAGGACCTGTGGCGTTGGCAGAAGGGCCTCAACGGAGACTTCCTCCACGCCACCAACCGCCTGACCCTTTCCCGGGATCGGGAGGGGCTGGTTCTCCGGCGCCACGTCGCCTTCTGCGATCCCCAGGAGGAAGCCCGGCGCGCCGCCCTCCTCCAGAGCGATCCCCGCTTCGCCGCCGACCCGGAGAGCGGTCGGGAGGCCCGTCCCGTCCCCGTCTCCTGCCCGGAGAAGCGTCAATTCCGGTTCCAGGCCTACGTGGCCTGGAGCGAACCCGCCCTGTCCCCTGTCGCCCCCGTCCCGCCAGGAGCCAAGGAGCTCACCGCCAACACCCAGGGCATCCAGAATCTTTCCCAGGCCATTCCGGAGGGCGCCCCCCCCTGTCTGCTCCTGGATCTGTCCGCCATCTCCTTCCCTCCTGCCTCCCATGTGGGGCGGGCTGGGGAGCCCATGGCTCCTCCCTGCTGGGAGGGGCGGGCCTTCCAGGCGGTCTTCCGCCGCTGCCTCCGGCAAATCGCCAACGCCGCCCCCCAAGGCACTTTGATCCTCCGGGGAGTCTTTCCCGGGGAATGCCAATGGCCCAGCCATCTGGCCCGCCGGGGAGCCTCCCTGCCCCACTGGGATCTTCCCGCCATCCTGGAGAGCCTGGCCTGGGCCCGTCAGCTCCTTCCCGAGGCCTGGACCCTCCAAGTCGACGAGAAGGCCCCCTGGACGCTCCTTCCCTCCCTCTCCGCCCTGGGAGCCCCCTCCGGCTTCCGTCATGCCCAGGAGCAGGAATAGCGCCCCATGGCACGAGACCCGCAATACCAGTTTCTGGACGCGGGGGCCGGCAGGAAGCTGGAGCGCTTCGGCCCCTGGATTCTGGCCCGTCCCTGCGCCCAGGCTGTGTGGCGTCCCCAGTTTCCCGCCCTGTGGAACGAAGCGGACGCCCTCTTTTCCCGGGAGCAGGGAGCCCATTGGCAATTCCGGAATCCCCGGATGCGGGAGGGGTGGCATTGCACCCTGGGCGGCCTGGAATTTTTCCTGAAGCCCACGGATTTCGGCCATGTGGGCATCTTTCCGGAGCATCTTTGGGGATGGCGCCTGGTTCAGGAGGCCCTCCGGGGCTTTTCCGGCCCCGAGCCCCCCAGCGTCCTCAATCTCTTCGCCTACTCCGGGGGAGCCACCCTGGCCTGCGCCCAGGCCGGCGCACAGGTCTGCCATCTGGATGCCTCCCGAAAAATGACGGACTGGGCCCGGGAAAACGCCCGGATCAACCACCTGGAGAACGCCCCCATCCGATGGATCGTGGACGATGTGACCAAATTTCTGAAGCGGGAGCTGCGGCGGGGCAGACGCTATGACGGCATCATCCTGGATCCCCCCAGTTTCGGGCGGGGCACCAGCCAGGAGCTCTTCCAAATCGACGCCTGCATGCTGGAACTCCTGGAACTCTGCCGGGACATTCTCTCCCCCCGCCCCCTCTTCCTCCTCCTGACCTGCCACACCCCGGGATACACCCCCCTGGTTCTCTCCCATCTGGCCACCCAGACCCTGCCCCCAGGGAAAATCCGTTCCGGGGAGATGGCGTTGCCCACCCAGGACCCCGCGATCCTGGCCGTCCCCTCCGGGGCCTACGCCTTCTGGCAGCCTGACTCCCCCCGTCCGTGACCCCCTCCCCCCTTCCTCTTCTCCTCATGCTGGCGGGGGCTCTGGCCGGCAGGACCGCCTTTCTCCTCCCCGCCCCCTCTCTCCGCCTCCTGCTTCCCCCGCTGACCTCCCTGACAGGCCTGCTCCTGGGTCTCCGCCTGGCAGGCACCCCCTCCCTCCGCTCCCTGCTTCTCTCTTCCCCTGGCCCCACCCCCTCCGGCAAGCGGCGATGCCTTCGGCTCCTGGGCTGGACTCTCCCCCTCTTCCTCCTGCTTCAAGGGCTCCAACTCCTTCTGGCCAAACTCATCCCCCCCGCCG
>JAEDMH010000074.1 GCA_016303095.1 Lentisphaeria bacterium
CCCACCCCCCCATATAGGTTCTTTTCCGGGGGGCACACCGCCGAACGAGGTGCGCCCCCGCCCCGTTTCGTTTCTGCGCGGGGTGAAAATTTCGCAGACTTAAAAAACGGGGTGGATTTGTTAAGCAAGCGCGGGGAGAGAATGGAGACTTAACCATGGCAAGACAGACAGATGGAGCAATTCTCCCAGGGATGGAGTCAACGCTTACCGCAAGCGGGAAGGAGTTGGCGGAGTGGCTATGTGTCACCCCGGCTGCCGTTTCCCAGTGGGCAAAGTCTGGGAAGATTCGGCCTATAGATGGGAGGGAAGACTCTCCTCCTGTCTATCCTCTCAAGGAGTCCGTACAAACCCTAGTCCGGGAATGGCGTGGGCGACGCAAGGCCGCTGGAGAAGGATCGAAAGACCTGGAGCGAAGCCTGAAATACTGGAAGGTGGAACGAACGAAGCAAGCCGTCCTGCAGTGGCGTATGTCCTTTGGCAAGAACATCGCACTCTCTATCCTGGATCGCCTGGAATCCTCCCTGGCGGAATTTCAAAAGGAGGTAGGAAAGGAGAGCCCAAGGATCAACGCCGTTATCCTCCGGCTTGCAGGGGCATTGCGGGAGGCCAGATACGAAGACTACGGGATGGAAGGAGAAGACGACCTGGAGGGACTGGACGATGGAGACGGCTCTACAGAGGATTGAAGAGGGCATCCTGAAATATGCGGAGGTTGCCTTCTGGGACAGGATAGCCATCAAGGAAAAACTGCCCATTGTGGACTGGGTGTCCTCCACCGTGGATCTCCATTTCGACCTCACCAGCAACGCATCTGGCAAGATTCGCCTCTACCCATATCAGATTGAACCCCTGAAAGCCACAGAGGAAAAAGGATGCCGGGAAGTCACTCTCCAATGGGGGCAGCGTTTGGGGAAGTCCACCATCTGGAAACTCTCCATGTTGAAACGGATGTTCGACGGTGGACTTTCCGGCCTCATCGTATACCCATCCATGGACATGGCCATCAAGACAAACCGGGATACCGTTCTTCCCTTGCTGCGCACCCTTCCCAATCTCCGGGCAGACCTTGCTGCCATCGGCGGAAGACGGAAAGACTCCTACCACTTGCCCAGTGCCAGGAGCGTTCTCTACTTCATCGGAGGAGGAGCCCAGGTCGTCTCCTATACGGCAAACTGGGGCGTATTGGACGAGTGCGACTTTATCAAGCTTGAAAAATCCGACGCAGAAGGGGAGAACGTGGACCAGCTCCGAGCCCTACGTCTCCGCATGCAGACATTCCAGGATAGAATGCTGATCGCCTGCTCATCCCCAACAACGTACGGCGGGGCAATCCATCAGAACTATCTCAAGGGAAGCCGTGGCGTCTGGCACCTCCGATGCCTGAAATGCGGGGCACTCTCCAGCGCCTCCCAACTCTCTTTCAAGCTCTCCACGGGAGGATATGCCGGTCTTCAGTGGGAGAAGGACGAATCCGGGAACCTTCTGCCAGATTCCATCCGATGGATATGCCCCCATTGTGGCCATGCCCACACATACGAGGACGCAAAGGCCATGAACGATGCCGGATGCTACATCCACGAAAACCCCGCAAATCTTTCCCACCGTTCCTTCCAGGCGGGTGCGCTGGCCAATCCGGAGATCTGGGAATGGCGCTCCATCGCCGAAGCCCAAGAGGCCGCCACCGATGCCTCCGGCAGAAAGTTCCTAGCCAATACCATCCTGGGAAAACCCTACAAGCACACCAGGGAAGGGGACACCTCCATCTCCATTCCTGACGTACTTGCCGGGAAAATGGTGGAGTACCCAAAGGATCTTGGAGACCGGATCTCCCTGGTATGCGCTGGCATCGACCAGCAGTCCTCCGCCCTTGCTGGCAGCAAGTACTACGTCTATGCCGTCAGGGGATGGGAGGAGGACGGATCCTCCTGGCTCCTCTCCTCCGGCATCGCGCAAAACACCGCCGAACTCTCCTCCATTGTCACCGCCTCCTATCATGGGCTCCCCGTTTCCCTCGCCCTCCTGGATGCAGGAGGTTTTGGCGACAACGCTGCCACAACGGATCCCCTTGTCCGCCAACATCCAAACCTTCTCTACTACAAAGGCGGAGACGATCGAACCCTATCCCTAAGGGGCAAGCCATGGAAGCCATCCGAGACACAGAGGTCTCTCCTCCTATGCAATGCCCTGCACTACCAGGTAAAACTCCTGGATCTTCTCTATGGCCCTCCCAGGCCCTCCGGCTATCAATGGCATATCCCTCAGAAGCTCCCTGCAGGATACCTGGAGCAGGTGGGAGCCATGCAGCCAAACAACCGAATGAGGGGAGGCAACGGGGAAGCGTTCGCAAATTGGACGCCTTCCAGCGTTCGCCATGACTTTTTCGACGCGGAAAAAATGGCCATTGCCGCCATGGAAATCTCCTGCAGACTTATCCCCGCAACCCATTTCCGCCGGGGTAAAATCCCGCTTTTTATGCGTGTTGAACTCCTTAGAGCCCTAGCAGTTGCAGGCATCAAGCCGAAAAAGTAGATGTCATAATATCACTTTCACCCCCGTATATAGGGCATGAACGACAACGCAAACGCAACCAAGCAGGAAGTCCTCCGAAGACTCCTAGCAAGGAGGAAAGCCATCCAGGCCTCTCTGGATGACATCCTCTCCTCCCCCCAGTCCTACTCCATCCAGGGAAGCTATAGCCAGACTTCCCAGGATGCCGAGAAACTGCAGAGGGAGATCGCCCGCATTGATGCCGCCATCCAGGCCATCGGCTCCGGGCCATCCTTCCTCAAGAAATCCTATCCCCGGTATGTAGACCCGTGAAAAAATCCCGCAAAACCAAAGACCCCCAAAAGGTGGCAAAAATCCTGCGCCTTGTCCGGGACCAATACGAGGCGCTGAGGCCAGACCGCTACCGCCTCCAGTCCCCCATTAGGACGGAGCGCTCCGTCACCTCCCAGGACTTCTACGCTGCCAACCGCCTCAAGGCCTACGCCCTGGGAAATGAGGCCTACGAAAATGACAGCGTGGGAGCCATCGTGGACACGGCCGTCAGGATGGCCGTAGGCATCCACGGGGGAAAACCGTTTTTCACAGGAGAAAACGCCGACGCAGAACAGATGGCCTGGACAACTTGGGCGCGGAATTGCGGGTTCTGCGAAGGGGAGCACTGGAACGAGCTGCTGTCCCAAATCCTCCGCGCGGTAAAAATCCATGGAGATTGCCTGATCCTCATCGACCCTGACCTCACCGGAGGAAAATTGCGGATCTGGGACGCCGACCAGATCGTGTCCCTGACGGATGGGGACTTCCACGAATGGGGGCGCCTCCACGGGCTCCCCACCGTTGGCACGGAATCCGACCCCATCTGGCGCCAGGTGGAAGGCGTGGTCACAGACCCATGGGGAAGAGTTGCCGGATACTTTGTCACCCCCCTGAGGAACCGCTTCGCCGTCCCCTTGAAGGACGCCACCTACCTCCCCGCCGGAATCTGCCGTCGCGTCTCCTACCACGCCAGAATCTCCCAGTATCGCGGGGAGCCGTCCATTCTTCCCATGATGGATCTATCCAACGACACCCGCCAGCTCATCAAGGCGGAAGTCGCCGCCGCCCGCAACCACTCCGAGACCTCCATCCTGCTGGAGGAGCCATCCGCATCGGATGAAGTATCCGCCATCCTCTCCGCCGTATCCGACGGAGAGGCGGGAATTTCCCCAGAGGTCTCAGAGGCCGCAGGCATCGCAGCAGACGACCTCTCCGAGCAGATCACCGCCATCCTGGGAACCCAGAAGGAGGATCTGACCGCCATACAGGGCCGCTCCGCCATCGGACGCATCCGGCAGGGCACGAATGTCCATACCCTGGATAACGCCAACCGCCCCTCCCAGCCCATCCAGCAGTGGCTGGACAAACTGGCCGATCTGAATGGCCAGAGATTGGGCGTCCTCTCCTGCCTGTCACGGGGAAGGGCGGAAACGTCATACTCCTCCGGCCAAATCGAGCTGGCTATCTCATGGGCCAAGTTTGAGGAGGACCAGAAAATGCTGGAGCGCCTCGTGGTGGACTACGCCGTGGGGATTGTCTGCCCCGGCGCTTCCTACATCGTGTCATGGCCAAAGGCCTTCGAGATCGACCCACAGAAGGCGGAGGAAACCTACAACGCCCGCCTGAAGTCTGGCCGCGTCTCTTTCCAGGAGCTCATGGGGCCGGATTGGAGATCCAATGTGGATGCCATGGCAGAGTTCATCGAATACTGCTATACCAGAGGCCTGGATCCCTCTGTCTTCTCCTGGCTGGGCGAAACCGCCGCCGGAAACGCCAAGCAAGAGCCCGTAACCACCACACCCGACACCTCCCATGATTGACATTCACGGCGTCATCCTATCCGCCATCAGCGGCTCCATTGACCGGATCTTTGCCTCTCCCGGGGAGATCTGCATCTCCGACGAACTTATCTCCGAGATTCGGAAGTCCCCCGGCCCCCTGCTGGAGATCGGCGTGGATTCCCCCGGCGGGGACTTCCAGGCGGCCTGCGCCATCTCCGCCGCCGTCTCCGACTGGCTCCAGAGCCACAGGGACGGACGGGTGGTCTGCTTCGTCGGATCCATGGCCTGCAGCGCCGCCGCCTATTTCCTGGCCTCCCTCCCCCTGGAGCGGGTGGAGATCTACGCCCACCGCAACTCCATCCTCATGTTCCACGGCACGCACTCCGACTGCCACGACGCAGGAGCATCCGCCATGCGGGACAACGCCCGGAGCCTGGAGCTGTGCGACCGCATGATCCGGGATGCCCTCCTCTACCGCTCCACCGTTCCCCCCGCCACCATCGACGCCTGGCTCTTGGAAGGGCGGGCTGGCTGGCTCTCCGCCGAGGAGGCCAAGGCTTACCACATCCTGGACGAGATCCTGGACGCCGATGCCGATCCCCTTGTTTTTTCCCCCGCAACCACCCAAGCCCTGGAGACCACCGCCATGAACCTCCCCTATCTCCGAAGCCTCATCCGCAACCTCAAGAACCAGACCCCCGCCCCCCAGAAGACCGAACCCTGCACCGGCAGTGCGGAGCCCGTCCCCGGCGGCGCCCCCGAACCCCAGGACCCCGCCAAGATCCCGGAGGCCCCACAGAACAGCCAGGATCCCGCCGCTCCCGGCGGATCCGCTGAAGAACCCAAGGATCCCGAAGCCTCCCCCGAGCCCGGCCCCGTGGAAAACGCCGAGGAGCTGGAGACCTTGAAGGAAACGGTCTCAGCCCTTCAGGCCGCCGTGGCGGAGCTCCAGGAGAAGCTCCTTACCGCCAACGCCCAGGCAGAGGAGGCCAAGGAAGTGGCCAACAAGCTCACCGCCGGACTCCGGGGCGCTTCCTCCCCCGCCGCCAATTCCGCCGCCGGGAAGACCTTCCAGGATGTCCTCAAGGAATACAGGAACGCCAATCCTACTGTCCGCTATGCCGAGGCCTATGCCGCCGTCGCAAAAGCGCATCCCGCCCTCTACCACGCTTTGTTCCAGAACTAGTCAACCATCAGCAATCCACTAGGAGAACCAACCATGGCCACCAAACGCCCCGACCTCGCCGCCGCTGAATACACCTCCACCGGGTACCTTCATCGCATTGTCGCCCCCGCCCTCCCCGTCTTCCAGCAGGGAGGCACCCTCTACTACCTCCCCGCCTCCGCCCGCACCACCGCCCAAAAGGGGCGCGCCTCCCTGGGAGAGGTGACCGCCGCCAACTTTGCCGCAGAGAGCAAAGTCTTTGCCTGCCAGGAAATCATCTCCAGAAAGCGCATGGGTTATGCAGAAGTTACCCAGGGGTACTCCGACCTCCTCACCGCTGAACTGGACATGGCCGCAGCGGGAAAGGACGAAGTGGAAGCCGCCATTGAGACCGCCCTGGCCACGGAGCTCCTCAAGACTCCCGAGGACATCTCCGCCTCCGCCAACATCCCCGGCGCCATTGAGGAGATCGCCTCCGAGCTCATGGACAAGGCTCCCGATCAGGAAGTCGCCCTCATTCTCTCCAGCAAGGTCTTTACCGCTCTCAAGTCCAACGAAGAGATCAAGGCCAGAATGCGGAACACTGGCATCGCCATCGGAGAAGGCGGAGACCCCCGCTCCGTTACTGCCGCCCAGATGGCCGCCATCTTCGGCGTTAACCAGGTCCTGGTGGGGAAGACCTCCATTTGGGGCACTACCTCCGGCGTTCTGGCCATGCTCCCCCACCGGGAAAAGGCCCAGAACCAGGAAGCCCAGCTGGCCCGCGTGGTCACCTACACCGCCGAGCCCGTGGATGGAATCCCCTTCACCTGCGAATCCTTCGAGGACAACACCCTCAAGGGGTACGTGGTGGATACCATCGCCCAGGCCTCCGTGGTGATCCTGAACGCCGCTCTTAAACACTCCGTTACCATCCTCGACGCCTAGCCCTTCGCCCCGCCCCGTGGTTCTCCTCCCGCCCCTTATCTCCATCCACCGCCACGGTGCGGGGCTTTTCCTCCATGGCTCCCTTTGATTTCATCAAGCGACACGCGCAAGCCCTCCTCTCCCTGCCTGGTCTATCTGTCTCCGCTTCATGGGGAAAGGAGACCATTACCGGGGTTCGCAGCGTGCTTAAGCGCTCCGACGCTGCCACCCTATCCGGGGACCAGGTGAAATACGACTTTTCCTTCCTCGTCTCCGCCTCAGAGATCCAGCGCATCGGCGCATGCCCCGTCCCCTTCCGGGATGCTCTCACCCTGGACGGGGAGACGCATCTTGTTCTCGCCGTGGAATCCGATCCTTTCGGGAATCGCAGAATCCATCTGGGATCTCGCTATGGGTGATTTCTCCTGCAAGCTGGAAGGCGTGGATAACGTCCTTGCCTTCTATTCCGAGCTAAAGAAGGTCCCCCTGGCCGATGTTTTGCGCCATGCCGCAAAGGACATGGCGTATGCCGCCTACAAGGCCACGCCTTCCTCCTTCGCCCGTGGACGCTCTTCCTTTGCCATGCTTCCCGGAAGGGGACGAAAGGCGGGGAAGGTGGTCATCATCAACCTGGACGCGGAATCCGCCAGGGAATCCTCCCGCAAGCATCGCCTTTTCAAGGACAGGAAAAAGAGATGGAAGAAGGGAGGGCACCTGGCCCGCCTGGCGAAATTCCGCCTGGCATCCCCCGCCAGGGGGTTCGCCCGCTCTCTCTTCATCCCCTTGTTTAAGGCCATGGGATTCCAGAGCGGGAAAGCCAGGGGATCCGATGTCTCCGCCTTTGACAAATACTCTCGTGGCTTCTCCATTTTCGCCTCCTCTGCCTCTCCCTACTCCGACGGATTCAAGGAGGGCCTGGAGTCCTTCCGCTCCCGTTCCATGAAGGACGCCACCGCCTTCTCTCAAGCAGAAGGCCAGGAGGACAAGAGCGCCTCCCCCCGCTTCGGCTTCTCCATTTCCCAGCCTGCTCTCTCCTCCTCCCAGCATGCTTCCTGGTCTTCCAACGCACTCCAGGCAGGCTATCAGAGGGCGGGATCCATCATCGCCAGGGACATGGCCCGCATCCTCCGCTCCCGCAATCCATCCAGAGAGACCCCGGATACCCTATGACCTCTGCTTCCATCGCCATCCAGGATCTTCTCCTCTCCCTCCTCAAGGGAGAAGAGACGGGGCCCCTCCATGGCCTGGCCATCTCCCAGCAGATCCGCCCCTCCTCAGACCAGCAGGATCCCCCCATGGGAGAGGCCGCCGTCATCGTGGACACCTCAGACCAGGGGAGCCATCTTGGGCTGCCTGGCCGCGTCCTGGTGGATGTCTCCGCCCAAGTGGAGGCGAGGACATCCCTGGCCGAGGACAAGGGGATGGAGCAATTCCGCGCCATCTCCCAGGCCGTCCATGCCCTCCTGGAAGGCATCCGCACGGATTGTCCCTCCGCCACGGGATGGGACATCCGCCACGTCTCACCCTGGACGGAGGGGGCCGTCGCCCAGGATTCCCTCTATCGCTACCAGACATTCTCCGCCACATTCCTCCTGCAAGCCCAATAACCTCACCCACAACCAAGGAGCCCACCATGTCCAAGTATCTCGTCGGCACTCTCAAACTCTCCGGCACCGCCGCCTCCCTTATCTTCCAGGATGCCTCCATTTCCCTGGAGTCCGACACCGCAGAGGTGAAGGATGAGAATGGAAATGTTGCCTTTGTGCAGCACTACAACCACCGCGCCACCATCTCCTGCAATGCGGTCTGCCCCAAAGGAGAGGCCCAGCCTTGCCTGGGGGCAACGGTCAAAGTGAAGGGCGTTACTCTCCCCGCTCCCGCCGCCGATGGATCCATGACCTCCCCCACCATCAACCTGGAAGCCGACGACTCCGCCGAGGAGGTGGAGTTCCTGGTCACCGCCTCCTCCATCTCCTCCTCCAACTCCGACGTGGACAAGTATGCCCTCACCCTAACCCGGTATCTGGAGAACGGCATTGGAGCCATCAAGACCGATGCGGTCTAGTCTATGACTCCCGCCTCCATCGACATCCCGTCCCTCCACTCCCCGGAGATGATCCGCCAGGAGCTGGAGGCCATGCTTGGAATCCCCCGGGACGGATGCCGACTTACCCCAGGTACGTTTATGCTCCTTGTGGCTTCCTCCTCTCCCTTCATCACGGGAGGGGAAATCCACAAGGAGCACCTGGCCCAGGCACGGCGAATCCTGAAGGCTCCGGATGCCTCGCCGGAGGACATCATGTCCTCCATCACGACGGGACTCCGCCCCTTCTCCATCATCGAACAAGGGCCGGATGCCAAGCCACGGGGATACTCCGGCTTCTGCCCGGAGTGGCTTGCCGACCTGTACCGCGCCTCCGCCGAATGCGGCGGAATCTCCTGGCATGACTTCCTCTGGCGCCTCCCCATGGCCGTCGCCGCACACCTCCTGGCCGCTACCCATCGACACAATGGAGGAGAAACTTCCAGGCCCGTGGACTGGAAGAAGGCGCTTTCCTCAATCTCCAAAACAGAAGAAAATCAGAATAAAGAAAAATGCTCCAACGAGCAAATGAACAAAGATAATCATGGCATCCAGTGACCCATCGTCTTCCCATCCGTCCCTCTTCTTCCCAGCAATATATGATTTGAGATGTATCCACACATTGTGAAAACTTGTAATGGAAATCAGGATACAAATAATAGCAAAAATCAAATTCATTTTTAGCCACCAAGATGGAACAGAAAATTAACGTTGTATTGACGGCTGACTCCCAGAAGGCAACCAGCGCCATCGACAAGGAATAGAAGCGGTAAAGAATTTCAGCGGAGCTTATGATAAAGCTGCAGGCTCCATCAAGACCGCAAGCGGTACCATAGCAGACTCCTCCCAGTCTGCTATGGAAAAGCTTTCGGACTCCGCAAAAAAGCAAGCGGATGCTATTATCAGTGCCTCCAATAAAGCAACATCTGGAGTAAAGAAAGACACGTCTCTATGGGGAAGCTTTACAGAGGGGGCAAAGAAGTATTTTAATGATCTCCTGTCTTTCCAATCCTTCGTAGGACTTGGAAATAAGATTGCCTCCGCATGGTGGAAGGTGACAGAAGCAATGGCCGGTATTGGGAAGTCCGCAAAGTCCATTGGGGCCTCCACGGAGTATTTCCAGAAGCTGAAATCTACCTCGGAAGAAATAGGGGTATCTTTCTCCAGTGTGGAGGATGCCTTCAAGACCGTAAACGAGCAAGCCAAGAAGGCAAGATCAGGAAACCAGGAAGCCGCTTCTGCCTTCGAGAAAATCGGGATCAGCATTAGCCGCCTTCGCCAAATGTCGCCGGATCAGGTATTCCAGGCGGTAACGTCTGCCCTGAACATCCTAGGGGATGCCACCTATGCCCAGGATGCAAAGTTTCAGCTCTTGGGAAACAGCGCCGGAGAGCTCACGGAGCATATGGCCGAGCTATCCAAGGCCAAGGGAAACATGGGTGGTTTCTTTGAAGACAAGGACATCAAGAACGCAGAGAGCCTGAGGGAAAGCGTGGATAAACTCCATGCCGCCATTCAACGCTTCGCCTCTCTTCCTATTGTAACAAAAGGAATTGGCTGGATGGCAAATCGCCTCAACGAGTCCGTTGAGGAAATGGAGTATCTGACAGGCGCAAAAGAAATGCCAAAATTTGAGAGTCAAACATGGAATGATAAAATGGTTCCCTATGAATATAAATTTCAGGCGGCTGAATATGATTTAAGACTTTCAAACCCGCATATTAGACCATATTTTTATGACCAAATGAAAAAAAATTCTCCTGAACAATATACAAAATTTGTTGAGAGTTATATGTCAAATGATAAAATTTTACTTGGGCAGAGAGACGAAGAAGGACTAACTCCTGGTCAGAGAAAATTTAAGTACGATCCTGTAACGAGGCCGTACGGATTCAAGAACGAGCTAGAGACAGCACCAGTAACAAATGATGATATTGAAAATGCAAATCGTAAATTACTGGAAAATCAAAGATCAAAGAAAATTGCGGAGATGCGGGCTCTCCCATTCTCAGGAACAGATGTAGTTTCTGCTCTCATTGAAGAGTACGACCAGGAATTAGGCAAGGTAATATCTGGCGAGCTTGAATCTCTTAGCCGTGACTACGAGGCGGAGATCCGCGCCATGTCCGATAAAAAGAGAAAGGAGGCTGACGCGAAGGAGGCCATACGAAAGGTTGATGAGGCCATGAAATCCGACCTGGCGAAACAGATGGAAAAAGACCGTGAATTTCTGCGAGACCTGGACGCCAAAGCCGGGGAGGATCCAGTGGCCAAGGATAGGGTGGCAGCCATGCGGCGGAGCATGGCGGATAAGTATAAGAGCCAGGGTCTCCCCTTCCTGGAAAGCGAGGAGGACGTATACACCCTTGTCCAAAGGGCAGCAAAAGACGCGGGGGAAAGGATCAAATTAGCCCGTGCCATGAGGGAAGGCCTTGTCACATTGTCGGAAAAGGACTGGGATCAAGGGTTCATAGCCGAGATGAAGCAACTTGCCGATGACTTGCCGCGCATGGGAGAGCAGGCTAAGCTGGACGTTGACTTTGCCAGGAAGGTCTACGAGAACGCCAGGAAGCGTCTGGAGATGGCCGACAAGCATGTCCTGGCCATGCAGGAGGCGGCAAAGGAAGAACGGGACGCCGCCCGCCTGGCCAAGAAAAACGCCACTCTCTCCAAGGCGTCCGCCAAACTTGCCAACTTTGGGTTCTCCCTCAAGAAACAGAGCAAGATGGAAAAGCTGGATGCCTCCATCGCCTCCAAGCTCTCCGCCCAAGAATCCGGGGAAAGCGTCCATTTCACAGCATCGGAGCGCCGACGCATGAAGGACCGCCAAAAGGCGGAGAAGGAGCTGAAAAGCGCGGAAAAAGCCCTCGCCAAGGAGAAGAAGCGACAGGACAAGGAGGCCAAGGCAGCAAAGGAGGGAGAAGCCATCGCCGCCAGACAGGAGCAAATGGCCTCCCGCAATCTCTACTTTCAGTCTGCCAAGGCTGTCTCCATGGCCGCTGAGCGTTCCCAGGCCCTCCTGGAGCGCATCGCCAAGGCATCGGAAAATTCGGTCTTTGTGGTGAAACAGAAATAGGATCATCCCCCATGGCCAAACAACTCAAGCCAGCGGATAACCTCTGCGCATTCGTCCTTGAAGACCAGAGCGCCGAGAGGAAATCCACATCCTACTACATCAACGGGAATTTTTGCATGCGGATTGCCCAGGAGATAG
>JAEDMH010000075.1 GCA_016303095.1 Lentisphaeria bacterium
TTATATAAATTTGCAAAATTCTTCGGATATTGTCGAAATCCTTCTTCAAGAATCTGGGGGATCGGGGCCTTTCGTCTATGATTTTCCTTGTGTGTGTATCATTCACCCATGAGGGCGGCCAGGAGGAAATTGGTAGCCAATCGGGAGTAGAAGAGGTGGATGAAGTCGTTGATTTGCGGGGAGTCGTGGTATCGGAAGAGTCTCCACTGTCCTGTGGGTTCCTGGAGCCATGCGGGGATGGCGTTTTGCTGGCAGAAGACCTTGTCGAAGGTGCCGTCTTCCCGTCGTGCGGGGAAGGCGGGTCCCAGGACGGCGGCTTGGGGGAGGAGGATTTCCAGGGTATCTCCCTGTTCCAGGGTTTTCATGCGGATTTCGTGGGTCCAGCCTCCCAGGGTGGTCTTTCCCCAGCCCATGGCCAGGATGGGGGTGGCCATGACGGCGATTCTTCCCTCCAGTCGGATGGCCATGACGGAGTAGGTGCCCCCGGGCCATTTTTCCTGGGTGACGTACGTTTGGACTTCCTGGGGGAGGAGGGAGACGTCAGGGAGGTCCTGATAGAAGCATTGGAAGAGGGGGTCTTTTCGGGAGAGGGGGAGGAAGGGGTGGTCGGGCAGGGCCTGTTGAAGGAAGTGCTGGACCTCCGGGGCCACCTGCCATTCCCCGTAGCTATGGTGCTGGGCGGCCTGGGTTCCCGCCTGGCGCAGGAACTCGGCGGCAATGCCGGCGTCCAACCAGAGAAAACCGCCGTTGCGCAGGAACTCGCCCAGGGCTTTCGCCTCTTCCGGGGGGAGGCTTTCCCAGTCCTCCCGGTCGTTCCAGTTCACGTAGAGGAAAGGGCACTGTTGGAGTCGGGGATCCTGGAAGGAATCCACTAGCATGGGGGTGGTTTCCAGCTCCAGTCCCGTGGTGGTGGCCACGGTTTCCAGGAGGCTGGGCAGGGCGTTGGGGTATCCCCGCCCCAGGGCCCGTCCCGGGGCTACCATCTGGGCGATGGTCAGGGGGTCGCTCCAGCAGCAGAGAGGGAGGAGACAAAGAGTGAGGATGCATGCCTTCATGAATAGCAAAAAAAACGTTTAGAGTTATATTTGGCACTCCGTGCCTGGATTTCCTTCCAGAGGGAGGGGGATCTGGCGCAGGGTCAGGATCCTGCAGCGTTTCCCTCCCTTTTCCCCGGTGATTGGGGGGAGGGGCGGTCTTTGCGGAGGTCATTGGCTTATAGGGGGCAACCATAATCTGCCGAATCCATCTTTCAAGGTACCATGTCTTTCTTCGACCGCCTTTTCTCCTTCCTTCACAAACCCCAACAAGCCGAGGTGCGTGGAGGGACCGCAGCTGGTCGCAACGCTCCGCCTGCTCCCGAACCCAAGCCCAACAAGAATGTCTACGACGAGGCGTTCAAGGTGGAGATTCCGGAATGGGCCCAAGGGCTGAACAACACGGAGTTGACGGCCCAGCTGCGGGAACATGTGAAGTGCCACTATGCCCCCAATTTCGGCTGGAAGAAGATTATGACGACGAAAACCGGCCCTGACGGGAATCTGATTCCCGAGTATGATGGCATTGCCGGGGACTGCGGCGCGGTGAAGTCTTACGGGCTGAAGGTGGCCCAGCGCCATGGACGCACCATGCCCTACAAGTATGTGGATTTGAACATGGCCTACCGTTGCTGCTGCGACATCCCCACCAAGTGCCCCTTCCTCCAGATGGCCCAGAACGAGGCGCGCTCGGTGAATATGCGTCGCCGGTAGCTGCTGCCCTCCGCTCCGCAGGGTCTTCCCCCCCCCAAAAAAAACGCCCCTTCGCTTTGGCGAGGGGGCGTTTTGGTTTTCCAGGAGGAGAGAGGAGAGGGGGAGGTGTTCCGTTTCCTTGGCGGTGGGATTATTTCACCACCAAGACGGGGACGGGGGATTGTTCCAGGAGGAGTTCCCGTTCCACGGTGAAGACATCCTTGTCCCGGTAGAGTCCCTTTCGTCCCCCCAGGATCACCGCATCCATGGACTTTTGGCGCAGGAGCTGGAGGACGGCGTGGTTGAAGCGTCCCCGGAGGATGGTGGTTTCCAGGGGGACATTGGCGGCCTGGGCCAGCAGTTTGGCCCGTTGGAGATAGGCTTGTCCCTTGGCGTGGATGGAGTCTTCCAATTCGTTCCGTTCCTCGGAGACGAAGATGCGCATTTGCTGGAGGTAGTCCATGGTGGCGGTATCCACCACGTAGGCGGCGGTGAGTTCGCTATGGAGTCCCCGGGCCAGTTTCAGGGCGAAGGCCGTGGCTTCCTCGGATTCGGCGGAACCATCCACCACCAGGAGAATACGTTTGAGAAAGGCGTTCTTCTCGCTATCCATGGGTCTCCTCTTCTTCCGTCTTTTGCTGTGCTGCCTCCAGCCTTTTCTTGATGAGCTTGCTGGTGAAGAAGGAATCCAGCTCCTTGGACTCCAAGCTTTCGCCAATATAATGCAACGTCGCCTTGTAGTCAGGAATGAAGAGATGCTCCAGGGCATTGACCCGCCGTTGGGTTTTCTTCAATTCCCTGGCCAGGAGCATGACGGTGGTTTCCAGTTCCGCCAGGGCGGCCACCGATTCCATCAGTTCCAGGAATTGTTTCATGGTGGCATCCACCAGGGCATCGGTGCCGGCGAAGCCGAATTGGGAGTGGAACTGGGTGTGCTTGGCCTGGATGCGGGGGATGCGGAAGCCTGCCAGCAGAGAGCTTTCCACCTTCACCTGGTGTTCATAGTGGATGCCGCTGGCCACGTTTCGGAGATGGAGCAGTCCATTTTGGGCGATGGCCCGGCGCAAGGTGCGGTAGGCGGTCTCCTGGCGTTCCTTGAGTTCCCGCTGAACGGTCTGGACCCGGTCCAGCAGCCGCATCATCTCCATCACCAGGATTTCCCGCTTTTGCTCCAGGAGGTTGTATCCCTCCGTGGCCATCTCCAGATCCCTTCGGAGATTCAGCTGGACGCTTTTGGTGGGCGCGACGTTGAGCCTTCCCATGGTCTAGGCCTCGTAGTATTGATCCAATTCCTGGGAGGTGACCCGGAGCAGTTCGGAGCGGGGGAGAATCTTCAGGGCCTCCCATCCCAGGGAAAGGGACTCTTCAATGGAGCGATCCTCGTATTCTCCCTGGGTGATGACGGTGGACTCGAATTTCTCCCCGAATTTCATGTAGAGCTGGTCCATGGGGGAGAGTTCTTCCGTGCCAATCACGGCCGCCAGGCTCCGGATGTCCTTCACCTTGGAATAGGCGGCGAAGAGCTGGGAGGCCACATGGGGGTGATCCTCCCGGCTTCGCCCCTTGCCGATGCCGTCCTTCATCAGACGGGAGAGGGAGGGCAGGCCTGCCACGGGAGGATAGATGCCCCGCTGATGCATTTCCCGATCCAGGACGATCTGCCCCTCGGTGATGTATCCCGTGAGGTCGGGAACGGGATGGGAGATGTCGTCGGAGGGCATGGTGAGGATGGGCATTTGGGTGATGGAGCCGCCGCCGGAGGAGAGGCGGCCCGCCCGCTCGTACATGGAGGCCAGGTCGCTATACAAATAACCGGGGTATCCCTTTCGGCTGGGGATTTCTCCCCGGGCGGTGGCGATTTCCCGGAGGGCCTCGCAGTAGTTGGTCATATCCGTGATGATGACCAGGACATGCATTCCCTCCTCGTAGGCCAGATATTCCGCCAGGGTCAAGGCGCTGCGTGGGGTCACCATGCGCTCCACGGAGGGGTCGTCTGCCAGGGAGAGGAACATGGCCACATTGCGGAGCACGCCGGACTGCTCGAAGGAGTCCACGAAGAACCGGGCCACGTCAAATTTCACGCCCATGGCGGCGAAGACGATGGCGAATTGCACATTTTCGTTCAGGAGCTTGGCCTGCCGGGCGATTTGGGCGGCGATGCGGTTGTGGGGGAGGCCGTTTCCGGAGAAGATGGGCAGCTTCTGTCCCCGCACCAGGGTATTCATCAAGTCGATGGAGCTGATGCCGGTCTGGATGAAGTCCCGGGGATATTCCCGGGAGTAGGGATTCACGGGTTCTCCGTTCACATCCCGGTATTCCCGGGTGAGGGGGGGAGGGAGTCCGTCCTTGGGGCGTCCCAGGCCGTCGAAGACCCGTCCCAGCATTTCCTTGGCCACGGGGATTTGGAGGGAGTGTCCCAGGAAGCGTGCCCGGGTGGCGGAGCGGGAGAGGGCGTCCGTGCCGCCGAAGATCTGGACCAGGGCGGAGCGGGAGGTCACGTCCAGGACCTGTCCCAGGCGCACTTCCCCTTCGGGGGTGGCCACCTCCACCAGTTCGTCATAGGCAACGCCCTCCACGTTGTCCATGAAGACCAGGGGTCCGTCGATGTTTTTGACGCCGGTGTATTGGAGTCCGGCGTGGTTGGGGATAGGTTGGGACATGGGGCTCGCTATTTTCCGTAGGTGGCGTGCTGATTTCCGATGGCCTCCAGCTCTCCCAGGAGTTGTTGTTCCAGGGCGCTCATGGCCGTCTTGTCCTCGTTGGCGATTTCGGATTTCATCCGGTTCATCTTGTCCAGGGAGGGAATGGCGCGGATTTCCGCCAGGGTGGCTCCGTTTTGGATGAGTTGCCGGGCCCGGGTGATGAAGTTGGCCAGGAGGGCCAGCATCCAGAGCTGTTTCTCCGGGGCGCAGTACATATCCACGGGGTCGAAGGAGTTTTGCTGGAGGAAGGCGTTTTTGATGATTTCCGCCACGAAGAGGGTGAGGCGCTGGCTTTCCGGGAGGGCGTCGGGCCCCACCAGTTTGGCGATGCGCTGGAGGCTGGTTTCCTCCTGAAGCACCCCCATGAGCACCTCCCGTTGCTCTTGCCAGGTCATGGCGCTCTTGCGCCACCAGGCCGCCGTCTCCGGCAGATATTCGCTATAGGAATTTCGCCAGGAGATGGCGGGATAGTGGCGGGCGTTGGCCAGATCCCGATCCAGGGCCCAGAAGCATCGGATGAAGCGGGAGGTGTGCTGGGTCACCGGCTCGGAGAAATCGCCCCCGGGCGGGGAGACGGCGCCGATGACGGAGACGGTGCCCTCGCCCCCGGCCAGGGTCTGCACCCGCCCCGCCCGCTCATAGAAGGAGGCCAGGCGGTTGGGCAGATAGGCGGGGAACCCCTCGTCGGCGGGCATCTCCTCCAATCGTCCGGAGAGTTCCCGGAGGGCTTCCGCCCAGCGGCTGGTGGAGTCGGCCATGATGGCCACATCGTATCCCATGTCCCGGTAGTATTCCGCCAGGGTGATGCCAGTGTAGATGGAGACCTCCCGGGCCGCCACGGGCATATTGGAGGTGTTGGCGATGAGGATGGTGCGCTCCATGAGGGAGCGTCCCGTCCGGGGATCCACCAGTTCCGGGAACTCCCGGAGCACCTCGGTCATCTCGTTGCCCCGCTCTCCGCAGCCGATGTAGACGATGATTTTGGCATCGCACCATTTGGCCAGGGCCTGCTGGGTCATGGTCTTTCCCGTGCCAAAGCCGCCGGGAATGGCCGCGGCCCCTCCTTTGGCCAGGGGGAAGAAGGTGTCCACCACCCGGAGCCCCGTCACCAAGGGGGCGTCCAAGGGCAGACGCTGGAGGGAGGGCCGGGGCCGGCGCACCGGCCAATACTGGAAGAGGGTCACCGGATGCTCCTCTCCGGTCTTCTCCTCCTGCAAGACGCACAGGACGGCTTTCCCGTCGTATTCTCCGGGGGGAACCAGCCTGGCGACCTTCCCCTGGCAGCGGGGAGGCACCATCACCCGGTGGAGAACACTCTCCGTCTCCTGCACTTCCCCCACAATCTGCCCGGGAGAGAGAAGATCCCCCTCCTTCACCACGGGACGGAAGGCCCATTTCCGCTCCTCGTCCAGGGCGGAAACCTTCACACCCCGGGGAAGGAAGGAGCCGGCCTGCTCCGCAATGGCCTTCAAAGGCCGCTGGATGCCGTCGTAGATGTTCCCCAGCAGGCCAGGGCCCAGGCACACGGACAGGGGACGCCCGGAACAATACACGGGTTCTCCGGGATGCAGCCCGGCCGTGTTCTCGTAGACCTGGATGGTGGCCAAGTCCCCCCGAACGCGGATGACTTCCCCAATCAGGCGCAGATGGCCTACCTCCACCACTTCCAGCATGCCGGTGTGGTCCATGTGGCAGGCCTCCACGATGGGGCCATTGATGCGCGTGATGCTTCCTGTGTCCATGGAAAGACTCTCCCTCATTTGTCGCAGGCGGCCACTTCCCGCCGGAACTCCTCCTGGAGCCGGGCGAGGCGGGCGCCGTAAGTGTTGTCGTAGGTGCGGGTGCCATCCAGGGCCACCAGGCGGATGCCGCCCGTCACCCCGGGATGGGCCTCCACCTGGACCTTCAGGGGATGGCCCGCCAGTTCCGACAGCCACTGGGGGGTGACCAGCGCCAGGTCGGTTTCCGCCACCTGGGCTTTCATCTCCCGGTCTCCCATGGCCAGGAGGGCTTCCCGGGCCAGGGTCTCCAAGGAGCGGCGGCGATCCCGATCCTCCCCGGGCAATCCCTGGGCCTCCTCCAGCACGCTTTGGAAGAAGGCCTGGAGGCATTCTTCCCGCTTTCGCAGCCACAGGCGCCGCTCCTCCATCCAGACCCCCTGGAGCAGGTTCCGGGCACCCCGTTCCGCCTCCTCCCGGGCAGTGCGCAGGGTGCGCTCCCGTACCTCGGCGGATTCCTTCTCCCAGCGCTCCCGGGCCTGGTTGGCGGCGGTATTGGCCCGGGCCACAATGCGGGAGGCGCGTTTCCGGGCTTCCGACAGAATCTCCTGCTGAAGCCTTTCTTCTTGAGAATGGGTCTGGTTCTCTTCCATGAACAGGATGCCGTGCTATTTGGTTTCGATGATTTTCACACCCACAGCCTCGTAAATCAACTGCTCCAAGGTCTGGGTCTTGCCCCTGCGCCCCCAGACATCCTCCACCGTGGCAATGTATGGCTTGGAGGCGGTCAATTTGTGGGCCGTGACCTGGGGCGCCAGCCACTGGGCCACCGGACCGGTGAGCACCAGCACCACCAACGCCTTGTCTGAGAGGGCGGCTTGAAAGGCCTCCAAGGCCTCCTGGGGCGTGGCGACCACATCCCCGGGCACGCCGCCAAAGCGGAATCCCAGGGCGGTGTCGGCGTCGCCGATGAAGCGGAAGGGGGTCATGCTGTTGGGTCTCCTAGGGGAGGCGGGGCGGCTTGCCTACATCTTGGTGTAGAGGAAGAGGGCCACCAGGAATCCGAAGAGGGCGATGCCTTCTCCCAGGCCCACAAAGGCGATGGCCTTGCCCATGATCTCCGGCTTCTCGGCGGCGGCGCCCATGACCGCGGCGCCAATCTTTCCCACGGCATAGCCGGCGGAAAGGCAGCCGATGCCGATGGAGGCGGCGATGGCATAGTAGAAGGCGGCGGGACGCTGGGCGTCGGCGACCTTTTGGACGGCGTCTTGGACGGTGCTGCTGGCGGGAGCGGCTTCCTGGGCCATGAGGGCGGGGGCGGCGGCCAGGGTCAGGAGGAGGAGGAAGGCGGCGAGGAAGCGGAAGCAGTGGGAGGTAGTCATGGTGGTTAGGATCGATGGGGGTGGATTGAGGGAATTTTTGTAGAATGTCAAAAAGGGGGGATTACTTCAGTTTGAAGGGGCGGTATTCCACGCCGCCGCCCTGGAAGAAGCGGGAGAACATTTCGTAGTATTCCAGGCGGACGCACTGGATGGCCGCCACCATGCCCTCGAAGCCGATGACGAGGGCGTTTCCCAGGATGGCCACCAGGATTTTGGCGAGGGTGCCTCCCGGGGCTCCCTCCAGCATTCCCATGATGGAATGGATGGCCAGGCACAGGGCGGCGTGGGAGATGGCGTAGGCGCCCACCCGGATGAAGGAGACGGTGCCGGAAAGGTATCCCGTGAGGGTTTCCATGGTGTCGATGACCCCTTCCAGCAATCCGGCGAAGAGGCCGCCCTCCTCTCCCGAGAGGGAGTGGTGATGGAGGAGATTGCCCAGGGGGATGCGGATCAGCAGCAGCACCAGGGGAGTGACGATGAAGCAGAGGGACCAGGGGCTGAACTTTCGGGTGACGATGGAGACCAGGGCGGTGATGAGGCAGGCCCAGTAGAAGACCAGGCCCAGCACCCCGTATTTGTCAAAGGTGCCCTCGAAGTATTTCTTGGCCCGGAAGTGGTTGACGATGTTGAAGAGGAGGGAGACGCTGAGGAAGACCACTCCCACCCCCACGGCGGTCATCAGCAGCTGGAAGAGATCCCCGGTGTGCATGGGGGAAGGGGAGACCCAAAGCCGGGGCAGCAGTTCCTCGTTGCCGAAGACGCTGCCGTAGAGGAGGCCGAAGACCATGGCAGAGCCGCCGCAGCATAGAAGGAGGGTTCCCACATCCCGGGTCATGGTGGAGGCTTCCCGCTTGAGCCGGGCCAGGAGGCCGGCCAGGAAGAGGACGCCGCCCTGTCCCAGATCCCCGAACATGAAGCCGAACATGATGACGAAGGTGAGGCCCACGAAGAAGGAGGGATCCAATTCGTGGTAGTTGGGCATGCCGAAATTGGTGACCAGCATTTGGAAGGGGCGGGTGAGCCCGTTGCCGGACAGCTGCACGGGCACCTGTTCTTCTCCGCTGGAGACCTCCTCCGCCTGGTCCGCGTCCATGGATTCCACCACTCCCGTGCCGTCCGTGGCCTTGTCCACCAGCTTCTGGAGGGCGGGAAGATCCTGGGCGGGAAGCCAGCCGGAAATGCAGTAGAGTTGTCGGCTGTGTCCAAAGAGCCCCTGGGCCTGGCGAATGGCCAGAAGCCCCTTCAGCTGACGTTGGATGGCCAGCAGCACT
Organism: Lentisphaeria bacterium; assembly: GCA_016303095.1. Lineage (GTDB taxonomy): Bacteria > Verrucomicrobiota > Lentisphaeria > Oligosphaerales > Oligosphaeraceae > UBA1724. The sequence continues at coordinate 8,801 of JAEDMH010000075.1, forward strand.
CCGCCGTACTCCTCTCCCAGCGCCACCACGGCCATTCTCGCCTGGTTGATGCGCACCCGCAGCTCCTCCAGCCTAGCGTCGATCTGGCTGCGCTGCTCCTGCACCGATCCCGGGATCTCCGGCAGGGCGATCTTCTGAAAGCCCAGCTTTTCCAAGGTGTCCTCCACGGCGAAGCGCTTCCGCCGGCTGGTCACCACCAGGAGTTCGCCCCCGTCCCCTGAGGGGGCGGGAATCAGCAGGGCGTCGTCCACCAGCGTCTGCCGGGCGCGCACCAGGGAATCTCCCTTCAGCACGCCCGCCTCCACGCAGAGTTGGGAGAGATTTCGCAGGGTATCCAGGCGCAGGCTGGGGAAGGGGAATCCCTCCAGGGCGCGGCTTTGCTGCTGCAAGCCGGTCTGATTCTCCAGGAGTTTGTTCAGATTCTGCTCCTCCTCCCGGTAGCGCTGATCCACCTTGGCGAAGAGATCTCCGATCTCCTCCTGGGAGAGATTGGTGACCGCCGGAGCCGCCTCCCCTTCCTCGATGCCCAGGGCCTCCAGCAGCACCGAACAGCGGCGCAGCTTCTGCTCGATGTCCCGGATGTCCGTGCCCGTGTCCAGCTGCTCCAGCAGTCGGCTGCGGGAGGAGGAGGTGGCGTTGACCAGATGGAGAAGGCCAGAATGCCCCAGGGCCTCGGTCAACTGGCTGAGATGCCGGTTGAAGACCAGGAGATTCACTTTGACCATTCGGTTGGGCAGAAACATTCTCGGCTCCGGGAAAATCTGGTGGCGGGAAGAGGGGGGCTATCGGATCATCATGGCGGCAATGTCCGCCGCCGGGAGGTTGAACCGGATCCCCTCGTAGATGCGGGAGAGATTGAGGGTCTCCTGTTCCAGAAGAATGGGATAGACGGCCAGGGCCTGGCGAGGCGAGGCGGAGTGGTAGAAGTGCTCCCGGGCCTGACGGGCCAGCTGGCAGTGCAGCAGATGGTCCAGCCGGGTGGAGGAAGCATCGCTCTCTCCCGCCAGCACATGCTGGTAGAAGGCGGGAAGAGCCTGGATGACCTGGGCGGAGGAGGTGGCGTCCGCCAAATGGTCGAAGAGACGACGGGAAAGTTCCCGCCCTCCTTCCACCCAGGCGTAGGAAAGCCCCTTGGCATCCAAATGGTAGAAGTTGGCGTTGCGCAGCAGCGTGGTGATGTTCACGTGGTCGATCTGCTGCCCCTTCAGGGAGAGGAGCACCTGGCGTGCCTCCCCGTGCAGCCGGCGGATGGCCGCCAGTTCTTCCTGGTAGGAATCGTTGTCCACGGCGCATTCCGCCCGCATGAGATCCCGATCCTGGGAGAGTTGCCGGGCGATTTCCGTCAGGCGTGGGCTTCCGGTGGTTTGGAGGAAGAGGCGCAGGAATTGTTCATCAGTGGTGGCGTCCAGGAGGGTCAGCAGATCGTTTTCGCTGACTTCCGCTCCGGGGAAGCGGACCAGGGCGTCGTTCAAGTGGGCTTCCCGTTCTGGGAAGAAGCGATAGTTGAGGATGGTCTTGTAGTTTTCCCGCTCCAGGATATGCTGGAGGAGTTCCAGATAGGCGTGGAAGGGGCCGTCCACCCGGGCGGCCAGCTGCCCCAGCCGTTCATATTGCCGCAGGATGAACTGTTCCAGCACCCGTTCGGGCCCGGTCACGGCCCAGACGCCCCGGTTCTGAAGCAGATGAAAGAAATTCTCCTCCGTGGCGGCACGGGTCAACTCCTCCAGCACCGGGCCCGTGGCGCTTCGGGACCACCAGCCGTGCAGCCGTGCATAGAGGAAATCCAAACCAAGATTGAGGGGGAATGTGGCCATCTCCTGGGGCGGGGACAACAACCCGCCTACTGCCTGCCATGTCTGGCAAGCTCTATAGTGCCAAAAGCTCCTTCAGGAGGCGGGGACGGTATGCCTCCAGTTCCCGGGAGAAACTCTCTCCCCGGGGAGAAAGCTGGCGGGTGGCCTTCTCCAAGGCCTCGCTCCGCTTCTGACGGGCATTCTCTAGAATCTGCTCCCCCAGAATGCGGCACTCCTCCGCCAGGGCACGGGATTCCGCGGCACTCTTCTCCGCCAGGGCACGGGTGCTCTCCTCCCGAATCTTAAGGGCCTCCGCCTCCGCGGATTTGACCAGAGACTCCCCCTCCTGGTCCACGGCCAGCATGCGCTCCAGAAGTTCTTCCATTCCTGATGTTCTCCTGCTTCCCTAAGCCCGGACACCTTGACCGGCCCAGGGAAAATCCACATCCGCGCCCCGCTACTCCTGGGCCGCAATGATGCTCAACACCTCGTCGGCAGAACGGGCATTCCGAATCCGACGGGAAAATTCCGGGATGGCAAACAGACGGGAAATCTCCGCCAACACCTCAATGTGCTGGGCGGGATTCTCCGGATTGGCAAAGATGGTGATCACAATGTACACCGGAGCCCCATCCAGGGAATCGTACTCAATCCCGTTCCGGGAAATCCCCAGGGCAAGAAGAGACTTCCGGGCCTCCGGCAATTTGCCGTGGGGAATCCCAATCCCGTTGCCCACGCCCGTGGACATCTTCTCCTCCCGCTCCTCCAAGACCCGAACCGCCTCGTCCGCATCCCGAATCAGACCGTTCCGCACAAAGAGCTGAACCATCTCCGGGAAAAGCTCCTCTTTCGTCTCGCTGGTCAAATCCAACTTGATGAGACCGGGGGTCAAATATTCTGAAATCTTCATGTTCTTTCCTCTCAAAATGTTGGAAGGGTTCCCTTACGGAGCGAACTCATACTATAATTCCTGGGAAAAAATCCGGACTCGCCCTTTCCTGCAAAACGGGAATCCCAGGGAGAGGG
>JAEDMH010000198.1 GCA_016303095.1 Lentisphaeria bacterium
ATCTGGTCCTGACGGGCAGCTGCCTGGGGGTCTCCGCCACAGATGTCCGCATCGACGAGGACAGCAAGCACTGGATCGTCAACTACCAGGATACCGGCGTCCTGGCCGAGGGACAAAAAGGAGACCAGGGGGATACCGGTCCCCAGGGCGGAATGGGCCCCAAAGGGGAAACTGGACCCAAAGGGAAGACTGGAGAGCAAGGGCCTCAGGGCCCCCAGGGAGAAGCGGGACCACAAGGAGAGACTGGAGAACAAGGACCTCAGGGCCTACGGGGAGAAACTGGCCCCAAAGGGGAGACTGGAGAACGAGGGCCTCAGGGACTTCAGGGAGAAGTGGGCCCCAAAGGAGAGAAAGGCGATATTGGCCCGCAAGGCGAAACTGGCCCCAAAGGACCGCAAGGAGAAGTGGGGCCCAAAGGGGAGACTGGACCAAAGGGAGAAATTGGGCCTAAGGGAGAAATTGGGCCTAAGGGAGATAAAGGGGACACGGGACCACAAGGACCACAGGGACCACAAGGTCCGCAAGGTCCCAAAGGCGACAAAGGAGAAACCGGTCCCCAAGGCCCTCAGGGAGAGTCACCGGCTCCTCCCAATCCCCTCCAGGACCATGTCTATGCCTGGTGCAATGGAGACTGGGTGGATATTAGCCAATTCGTCAACCCCTGGAAACTAACCTGCAATTCGAACCTCCCCACCGCCAAGTGGTATGTGGATGGCGTGGAATATGCCAGCGGGGAAACGGTCGTCCTGACGGAGGCAAGCTATGAAATCGCCTTCTCGTACATGGAGGGATATAGCTGCCACCCCGCCCAGACGGTGGCGTTGACAGAAGATTCCACACTACTTGTTGACTACTCCGAATTGCCTGAAGACGAAGGAACCCTCTATGCTGTGGTGGATCTTTCCGGAGGTGTTGATGCCACCAACTACCCCGTCACTTATACCAATACCCCTCCCGATGTCTCTCGAAATAAATGCCGCACAACCCAACTATGGCTACGTCGCATTCCCGCCGGGACCTTCGCCATGGGTAGCCCCGAAGGTGAATATGGACGAAGCGACGATGAAACCCACCATCGGGTGACCCTGACCCAGGATTTCTTCATCGGGGTCTTCGAGGTGACCCAGCGTCAGTGGGAGCTGGTTATGGGAGACAGGCCCAGTTATTTCAAGAATGATGACTACTACGCAACCCGTCCCGTGGAACAGGTCTCCTACAACACCATTCGCGGGTCAGGTTCAACGGCGGGGGCAGGATGGCCCAAGTACGGCCATACCGTGAATGCCGATTCCTTCCTGGGACGCCTCCAGGCGAAAACGGGACTGGTCTTCGATCTTCCCACAGAGGCCCAATGGGAATACGCCTGCCGGAAACGGGCCGACGGCACCTGCTGGACAACCGCCCTCAACTCCGGAAAGGATCTGACGGCTTCGTCAGGCGCATGCCCCAATATGGACAAAGTGGGACGATACTATCACAATGGAGGAAGCAATGATTCCGAAACTTGTGACACCAGCGGAGGAACGGCAAAGGTGGGTTCCTATCTCCCCAGCGAACTGGGCCTCTATGACATGCACGGCAACGTGGAAGAGTGGTGCCTGGACTGGTATGGCAATTATGCCTTTGGCGACCAGATCGATCCCGTTGGCCCGACCAGTGGTCCCAGTGGCACGTACCGCTTGCGTCGTGGCGGCAGCTGGTACGACGGCGCCCGCAGCTGCCGTGCGGCGTACCGTGAAAGTAGCGGCCCATCGGACAGCAGCCGCTACTCCGGCTTCCGCCTCGTGCTGCTCCCAGGAGAATAGCCATCCGGGCCAACCTTGCCCAGGCCACGCCGAAGGGGAACCGGAGGCGTGGCACATCGGAATCACAAATCGGTCCGACGACCTCTGCGGTGCCGTCCCCGACGGAGTCGGGGTGTGCGGAGCACAAGGCAAACGGCAGAGGTATCGGCGTGACCGATGAGGATCCCGCCGTAAGGCGGGCGATTTAAAAAATCAAACGGATGCAATATCGCTTTTTCAGCATACCGGCCATTGGGGCAGAAGGTTCTCCCTTTGAGGAGGAACTGAACCATTTATATTGGTCCCAATTAACGTAGGACACTAAATTAAGTGGGCATCTCGAGGAGTCCACGATGAGCAAACTACGAAAAAAACGAACACCCCAGGAGAAATTCAAGATTGTGATGGAGGGCTTGCGAGTCG
>JAEDMH010000076.1 GCA_016303095.1 Lentisphaeria bacterium
CAAAATCAGAATCCGAACCCCGTAGGGGTGGGAGGACAGGCCTTTGCGACGGGGGTGAAGCGTCAGCGCACCCCCCGGCGCCTCTAGCGCCTCTAGCGCCTCTAGACCCTAGACTCTCTAGCCTCAATGATTTTCTTCATCGTGGGTGGGGGTTGTATCGAAGAGGATCAGGGCGTAGCCTTCCACCAGGGGGACAGTGACCTGGCAGTATCCTTCCTCCTCCTGGAAGGGGAGTTCCTGGATATTTCCGGCGGCCAGGCAGCGCACCCGGGTCACGGGGGAGTGGTCCAGTCGCAGGGCGAGTTTTCCGTTGAGGACCACAGGTCGGTCATCCACCTCGATGGTGCCCAGGCGTTTTTCGGGGCAGTAGGTCATGAGATGGACCATGCGCAGATTTCCCTTGAATTGGAGGAATGCCCTGGCGAAGCTGGGCAGGTGTTGGGTGCGCAGCTGGGGGGTGGGATCCAGAGTTTCCAGGATATTATTCAGGAGGAGTCGGGTGTCCCGCATGGCCACCTGGGCATAGCCTTGGAAGAGATTTGCGGCCAGATAGGTGATGTTGCCCTTTCGGAGGAGGAAGGGGAGGTCGGTCTTCTCGGCGGGGGGCGTGTAGAAGTTCACGTGGGAGCCGTCCCATCCCTTGTGGCAGACGGGTCGGACGCAGAAGAGGAGGGAGGAGGCTCCTTCCGTGGCGGCCACCTGGAATCCGTCCCCGAATCCCTGGAGAGGCATAGGGGGGAGTCCTTGGGCGAGGGGGCCTTCCGGCTGGAAGTAGAGAGGCAGGAGGGGGGAGGGGCCCTGATAGAGGGCGGGCCATTCCTTTTCCAGGGCGAAGGCCTTTCCCTGGGGATCCAGGCCCGACTGTCCGGTGGCCAGAATCCTCCCTCCCTTGGCCAAGTGGGCCTTCACCCGGGAGAGGATCTCCGGGGAGAAGGAGACCTGGTCTGGGAAAATCAGCACCTTGTAGGGCTCCCAGGAAACAGCCTCGGTGACAATGTCAAACTGCACCTTTAGCTCCGTCAGCATCCGGGTGGCTCCCTTCAGGGCAGGTTCGGAGGGATAGATGCACAGGGGAGAGCGCCGGGGGAAGACCACCGCCACCTCCGGACGATTCTCCGCCTCCAGAATCCACGGATCGTACCACTGCAGCTCCTGGTAGAGCTCCCGCACCCGCTGGAACACCGGGAGGGGCCAGCGTCCGTCCGGGGGAAGATGGTCGGCCACATTGGGACGGAGGCCGTTGGCCAGGCCGTAATACAGGTCGTATTCCAGGCTTTCCCGGGTGCGGAGGGTGCCGAACTGCCCCCAGTCAATGAAACGCCCCGTCATGTTCAGAATCTGCTTCCCGCTCTTCCGGGCCAGAGGACGCATATAGTGGGCCATCAGAGGCAATTGCTCGTAGCCGTTCCCCCAAGGAGCCGTGGGCAGACATTCCGCCTCCAGGTGGGTTTCCCAGGCGTCCATCTCCTCAAAGGGGCGCCCGTTGAAGAAGAAGCGCAGACCGGGCTTCAAGGAGGCCAGCTGGTCGTGCAGCCGCTGGGCCAGGGCGTGGCTGGAGGCGTGGTTGAAGCGCAAGACGGCCTCCTTGTCCGCCGGATCCACCCCCAGAGACTCCATCTTCTGCCGGCAGGCAGGGCACACGCAGTCCGAGGCCGCCATGCAGTCAAAGAAAAAGCCGTCCACATCGTACCACGCCAGCACCTCCTTCGCCATGGCCAGCAAATGCTCCCCGTAGCCGGAATTGTAGCACGCCCGCCGATAGTAGAAATCCTGGGGGGTGTATTCCCCTGGCGTGGCGCTGACTTCCTGCCACTCCGGATGCTCCCGCAGCACTTGGTCGCTATAGTGAACGTTGAAATAGGCGGAAAGGGCAATGCCGTGACGGTGGCAGGCTTGGGCCAGGGAGCCGAAAACATCCTGGGTCAAGGAAGGATGGGGCTTGCCTACCTTCGTGGGATAGTAGGCGTGACCCTGGTTGCAGCAGGCGTGCAAGGTCAAATAGTCCACCCCGCATTGCACCAGCTGCTGGACAAAACTCTCCCCGTCAAAGTGCTTCCCTACTTCCGGGGTGGAGACCATGGTGTGAAAGTCGAAAAACAGAGAGTAGCGAATGGGTTTCATGGAAAAGGTCGGGATTGCTTGGAGGAGAGAGAAGGAAAAGAAGAAGAGCGTCGGCTAATCCGAATATGCCAAAGTATAGGTACGTTTTTCGAGAAATCAAGGGGTGGGGTGGGAGAAAGGGGATGGCGGGGGTGGTTTTCGGGGAGGATTTCTCCTCCATTTTGGGGGATTCCAATATATTATTCCCCTGCCCGTCACCACTTCTCGGGGGTGGTGCGAAGGGGCAGGAGAGCCACTCTCAGCGATGCTGACGCAACTTAAGGAAACGGTTGAGTTGGAAGAATTTTTGAAGTTCGACCGTGTGACCAAGTCATACGGTTCCCTGAAAGCGGTTGACGACGTCACCCTGACCATACGCAGGGGGGAGATTTTCTCCATCCTGGGTCCCAGTGGGTGTGGCAAGACCACCCTTTTGCGGATGTTGGCCGGCTTTGACACGCCGGATTCCGGGCGCATTCTTCTGGACGGGGAGGACATTACGGAGCAGTTGCCCAATGTGCGGAAGGTGAACACCGTCTTTCAGAACTATGCTCTCTTTCCCCACATGACGGTGCGGGAGAACATAGCCTTTGGTCTGAAGCTGAAGCATCTGCCCCGGAAGGTGATTGACCAGGAGGTGGACAAGATGCTGGCCATGATCCAGATGGAGGGGTGCGCCCACAAGAAGCCCAACCAGATTTCCGGGGGGCAGAAGCAGCGCACGGCCATTGCCCGGGCTCTGATCATGAAGCCCCGGGTGCTGTTGCTGGACGAGCCTCTGGCCGCCTTGGACCTGAAGTTGCGCCAGCGCATGAGCCTGGAGCTCTCCCTGATCCACGACGAGGTGGGCATCACCTTCATGTATGTCACCCATGACCAGAACGAGGCCATGAGCATCTCCGACCACATCGCCGTCATGCATGACGGACGCGTGGAGCAAGTGGGCACCCCCGCCGAAATCTACGAGGCCCCCCGCACCAGCTTCGTGGCCGCCTTCATCGGGGACACCAATTTCTTCGACGGACGGATCTCCGAGGTGGTGGACTCGGAATACTGCTGGCTGGATGTGCCGGAACTGCCCCCCCTCCTCTGCTTCAACGACAAGAAGAAAGCCAAGGGGGACTTGGTGCACGTCTCCATCCGCCCGGAAAAATTCTCCATCTCCGTGGATCGTCCCCAGATTGGCCCCAAGCAAAATGTCCTTCCCGCCACAGTGGAGGACATTGTCTACCAGGGGGACCACACCCGGTACTGGGTGAGCATCGCTCCGGACTGGCGGGTGGCCGTCACCCGTCAGCACAACCGCTTCATGCTGGACGAACGCTCCATCACCTGGGGAGACAAGGTCTTCATCTCCTGGCAGTCCGATGACGGCTTCATGCTGGAGCGCTACAGCGAGAAGGACGAGGATCTCCTGCAGATGCCGCCCCAGCTGCCCGGGGACGAGCCCGTTCCGGAGGCGCCGCCGCCGGCGTCGGAGGCGCAGTCCGGAGAGGAGGAAGGGAAATGAGAAGCCCGGAAATGCGTCGCCGTGTCCTGGGGGAATATGCGGTCACCGGGCCTTCCCTCCTGTGGATGACGGTCTTCTTCCTTCTGCCCACCCTCATCATTTTCGCCATCTCCTTTCGGAGCCGTGGGGAGTATGGAGGGATTGGAGACCAGTGGACATTGGAGACCCTGAAGGCCCTCCGCTACCCCAACTATCCCTCCATCATCTGGAGGACCATTTGGATGAGCGTGGCCTGCACGGCTCTCACCCTCTCCATCGCCGTCCCCGTGGCCTACTACATCGCCCGGGTCTCCGCCAAGGTGCGGGACACGGTGCTCCTGCTCACCATCATTCCCTTCTGGACCAACTTCCTCATCCGGATCTTCGCCTGGAAGTCCGTCCTCCATCCCGATGGTCTCCTGAAGCACTTCCTGGTCTTCTGCCATCTCCTGCCGCCGGATGCGGTGCTTCTCTACCGGCCGGAGGCGGTGCTCCTGGTGATGGTCTACACCGAACTGCCCTTCGCCATCCTGCCCCTCTACGCCGCCGCCGAAAAGTTCGACTTCTCCCTCTTCGAGGCGGCCATGGATCTGGGGGCCAGCCGGCTCCATGCCTTCTTCCGGGTCTTTGTGCCGGGCATTGCCGACGGACTCCTCTCCGCCTGCCTCATGGTCCTGATTCCCTGCATCGGCTCCTATGTCATCCCGGACATGGTGGGGGACAAGGATTCCATGATGGTCGGCAATGTCATCGTCAAGATGACCCTGGAACACCGGAATCTCCCCGCTGCCGCCGCTCTCTCCTCCGTGATGACGGCCGTCATGTTCCTCCCTCTCCTCTATTTCCTCAAGGGCAAGAAGCAGCCGGACGGCTCGGCCAAGCCGGCAAGGGAGGTGGTCTGACATGAGCATGCGACGCAGCCATTTTCCCGCCATCCTCACCTGGACGGTGATTCTCTTCTTCTACGTCCCCATCCTGCTTCTGGTGGTGAACTCCTTCAACGCCAACCGCCAGGGCACCGTCTGGATGGGCTTCACCTTCCGCTGGTATCACGAACTCTTCTCCGCCAAGGGGAGAGACATTTGGCGGGCCCTCTCCAACACCCTGATCGTGGCCACCCTCTCCACTGTGATCTCCACCTTCCTGGGAACTTGCGCCGCCTTTGCCCTTCATAAGTACAAAAGCCGACTTCAGAATTTCCACTACTGCCTCATCTACACTCCCCTGGTGGTGCCGGAGATCCTCATTGGCATCAGCTTGCTGATCTTCTTCATCGCCTTGAAGGTGGAGCTGGGGTTGGCCACCATCGTCCTGGCCCACGCCACCTTCTGCACCAGCTACGTGGCCATGGCGGTCCTCTCCCGCCTCCAGGACTTTGACATGACCATCCTGGAGGCGGCCCGGGATCTGGGGGCCAGCCGCTGGGTCACCACCTGGAAGGTCCTGGTGCCCATCATCCTCCCTGGCATCTTCGCCGGGGCCCTCCTGGCCTTCACCCTCTCCATCGATGACTTCGTCATCACCTTCTTCGTCAACGGACCGGGCACCACAACCCTGCCCATCCAAATCCAGGGCATGATCAAACGGGGCGCCATGACCATGATCAATGCCCTTTCCACCCTTCTTCTCGCCATCACCTTCCTGGTGATTCTGGGTTGCCAGCTCATCATGAAGCGCAGCCAGCGCAACGCCGGTTAACGGGACCGCATACCTCGGGAGACACCATACCATGCCCACGCTGAAAGAATTCAATGCCCGCCATCGCCGAGAAAGCCTCTCTCTCTTCGACGACGAAAGCCGCAGCAACTGCACGGTGGAGGAGGCCAAGGCATATCAGAAAAGCCGTCGCCGTCGCCGTCGTCGTCGCGCCTTGCTGGTGGCCATTCCCCTGGTGGCGATTTTGGCGGGCGGGGGGCTTTGGGGGTACCTCCATCGCCGGGCGGAAGCCCAGGAGCTGGCCCGTCAGGAGGAGGAGCAGGCGAAAGCCCAATCCCAGCAGGAGAATGTGGAGGGGCTTTCCGAGGCCCGGATGGAGCTCCGGATTCAAGGCGTATCGGAGGACAGCATTCCGGGGCAGGTTTCCTTTGTGGCCCAGCAGGCGTTGTGGCAGAAGCCCAGCGAGGTGCGGGTGGTGAAGGTCTTCAGCGGCATGAAAAAAGAACCCCTGCCTTTCTCCTTGAGCATGAATGGGGAGACCACCCTTCCCGTGATGACTCCGGAGGGGAAGGAGCTGGAATTGAATCTGGCGGATCCCCGGGTGGATGCCGACCTGCTGGCCGCCGCCGTCTCCCAGGCCTGGAACCGCCTCTATCCCGATGCCCTCCATCCCATGGAAATCCAGATTCCCAAGGCGGAGGAAAGCCCCTCCCAAAAAGCGGAAAAACAGCGCCTGGAACGCTTCCAGCAAATCCCCCAGCTGGACGACCCCCGGATGGTGAATCCCTCCGACCACTAGGCTTCCCCCCCCCCCTCCCCCCAGGAACAAGGAGGGCGGCGTCCGCCTCTTCTCTCTTCCCCCCCAAAAAAAGAATTTCCCAGCCTGCCTCCTATGCGCGCCTACACCCATCATCAGATCGCCTCCCTCCTGGAAACCACCGCTCCCATGCTCATGCTGGACATGGCGGAACTGGACGAAAATGGGGATGCCGCCCTGGGATGCAAGGCGGTCTCCATCAGCGAAGGCGTCTTCCAGGGGCATTTCCCCGACCAGCCCATCCTCCCCGGCGTCCTCCAAGTCTCCGCCATGGTGCAGCTCTCCCGCCTCCTCTTCCAGGAATCCATTCCCGGCATTGGGGGCACCCAGATTGTCCTGCGGCAGATTCGCCGCTTGAAGTTCCGGAAGCCGGTCCTGCCCGGGAATGTGATGAAGGTGGAGGCCCGTCTGCAGGAACGACGGGTGGATGGGGAGGCCGAATTCCAGGTGAGCTGCTCCACGGAGGCTGGCCTGGCTTCCGCCGGCACCATCCTCCTGGCCCGGGTGAACACCTCCGACTACGACCACCCCCGCCATATCGCCTCTCGCCCGGAAAGCCCCTTCCGCCAGGCCATGGCCGAGGGCATCGTCACCGACGCCCAGGGACTCATGAACATCCTTCCCCATCGCCCCCCCTTCCTCCTCTTGGACAAGGCGGTGAACCTGGGCCAGCCAGAGCCCGCCCGCCTCTACGGCTGCAAAAATCTCAGCTCCTGTGACATGATGATGGCGGGCAATACCACCGGCGTCTATCCCTTCCCCCTGATGCTGGAGGCCGCCGCCCAACTGGGATGCGCCCATCTCCTCTCCCAGCCAGAATACAAGGGAAAACTGGGCATCTTCCTGGGCATCGATGAGGCCAACTTCTATCAGCATGCCAAATTCGGGGACTCCCTGGTCATCGCCGGACACTGCGATCTGGGAGGCCGGGCCGGAATGGCCGAAGGGGAGCTGTGGGTGGATGACCAAAAGATCGCCACTTGCGCCATGAAGTTCATTCTGGTGGACTCCCTGTAGGTGCAGGATTATTGTAAATCATTGCAAATCAAGTAGTTATAATGCAGGAAACAATGGACTCTGCTCCGCAAAACACAGGGGTGGGCGACGCCTCTCTGTCCCCGAAGGCCGGGGGAGAGGGGAGGGGAGACCTTGGGAGAAAGCCCTTCCGTTCCCTCCCGGAGTGTGGCACCCTTCTGCTGGGGTTGGGCATGGCGTTGGCCGCTCTGGTCTGGATGGGATTTTCCCTGGGGACCCGCTCGCCTCTGGGCACCATCCTGCCCCGGGTGCTCACCTCCCATCTGATTCTGGGCGCCCCCATGGGGGCGGTGGAGGGGGCGAAACATGCCTCTGTCTTGCCTCTGTGGGAAAATGTGCTCTTCAATGGCATGGTCACCACCGCCTTGATCTGCCTCTTCAACACCCTCTTCGGCCTCTCCGTCCGCCGGATCTTCCGTCTTCCCTTCCTCCAGGAGACCTTTCAAGGCTTGCAGGTGGACGCCCGGCGTCAGCGTCGGGTCTGGGCCCGTTTTGGCCTTCTGGGGGTCTTTGCCTTCGTGTTCATCCCCCTGCCTCTCACTGGCCCCATCGTGGGCTCTCTTCTGGCCCGCCTGGTGGGGTTGCGCTACTGGGGAGTGGTGACCACCGTGGTGAGCGCCAGTCTGACCTCCATTCTGGCCTGGGGGTATGCGGCGGACAAGGTGCAGAGATACCTGGGCAGCCGGGTGCTCCAGGTCTTTCTCTGGGGGCTTATCCTGGTGACTGTGGGCTTGGCGGTGTTGGCGAAGATCCGGAATTTCTTCCCAGCCTCCTCTGCCCAGCAGGAGACGAGGCCGGAGGAGGAATGGAAGGAGTGGGAGCAGGGGGAGGAGAAAGAGGATGATAGGATACAGCACTAGTTTCTTCCTCTTGGTTGGCTGGGCCCTTCTCCTGATGGCGGGGGGCTTCTCTTCCCCTTTGCCCGCCCAGGAGAGGGGGGCAGGGTGGCCTTCCTCTGAGGAGTGGCGGGAGGGGCTGTTGTCCCTGGGGGCGTCCCCGGAATTTTGCCAGCAGCTGCTAGGGGAGGCGGGTCTGGAGGAGGCAGGGGAGACCTTTCTTCGCCAGGGGATCTGGGGCGCCCAGGAGCCAGGGCAGGAGGAGGTCGTCCCGCTGATGTCCCGGATGTTGGAGGAACTCTCCACCACCTCCCCCGAGAGCCCCCGGTTTGTTCTGCTCCAGGCGCTGGGTGGGCTTCTGTGGCAGGAGAAGCTCTTCCAGGAATGCTTCCATTGCCACGAGGGAAAGATTCTCGAGACTTCCCTCCTGTTTCTGCGCCTCCGCGCCCTGGGAAATTTTCGGGAGCGTTGGCCGGAGATTCCGGGGGGGCGCGTGGGAAGGATTGTGGAGGCTCTCCGGGATTGGCTCTCCTGCGCCAGCCAGTGGCATCCCCTCCGGGAGCCGTGGCAGCCGGGAATCACCGCTAGACTCGCTCCCACCCCGGTTTTCCCCCAGAGGGGAGAGGAGACGGGGACGATGCTGCCCTTGCCCGGAGAGGCGGACAGCCTCTCTTCTCCCCTCTGGCTCTGCTGGGAATGGGAACTCCCTGCCGCCCGGGAACCCCGCGCCGAACGAGTCCTTTGGGTGCCTCCCTTGCCATCGGGAAGCCGTCTTCTGGTGAATGGCCAGGAGTGGTCCCGGGAACTCCCCGGAGGAAAATGCGGGATGATTCCTCTGGGCATGGGCCAGGACTCCCCGCAAAAGATCCGCCTGTCTCTCCTGTATCCGCCCCAGGCTCCCCGGAGCCTTCTGCCTATCCTGACCATGGAGAAGAATCCCCTTCCCTCCCCGGAAGATTCTCCCTGAGAAAACCCACGACGAGCCAGGTACGCACGACGCCATGGAAGCCAAGGAACGGAGATCTCGCTGGGGTTGCCGAAGGATTCTGGGATTCCTGTGCCTTCCTCTTCTGCTGCTGAACGCCTGCGGAAAACCACGCGGCGCCCAGGACGCCACGACCTCTCCCCAGGCAGAGGCCCCCGCTCCCTCCTTCCGGGAAATGCGCTGCTCCTCCCCTGTGGATGCCATGCCCCTGGTGGCCCGTCTCTATCTTCCCCCAGGCTATGACCATGCCCACCGACGCCCCTTGATCCTGGTGCTTCCCGGGGTGGAGTTCCCCGATGCCCCCCCCATGGGAGAGGCCATGGTGGCCCGACTGCTCCCCGCACGACCCTCTGGAAAACTCTGCCCCGAAGGCGTCCTTGGGGAAGACTGGGGACGGATGCTGGAATATCTTCTGGACAATTTGCCGGCGGAACGTACGCAGGTCTATCTGGTGGGGCAGGGCAGAGAGGGGGTGGGGTTCGCCTGTCGCCACGCCTTGTCCTTGGCGGGAGCACGTCTGACTTTTCCCCAGGGGGCGCCGGAGGAGGAGTTCTCCCTGGAGGAGTTCCCCGTGGGCAATCTGGTCAATCTCCCCCTCTGGCTGGAGTTGCCCGCCTCCGGGGCCTCCCAGGGGGGACGGGCCCTGAAGGAGTTCCTGGAAACCCAGGAGGGGGCCAGCATGAACGCCCCCGTGCGCCTGCTGGAAAGCCCCGAGGAACAGCGTGATCTGCTGGAAGCTTTCGCCTGGCTTGCCCAACAACGGAAAAATCCCCATGCCCTCCATTGGGAGTGGAGAATGGGAGAGCCCTTCCCGCCCTGGTGGATGATGGGCCAACGACGCCAGGGACAGGAGGAGACCGCTGTTCTCTCTGTGGTGCGAAGCCAGGAGCAGGGATGCACCCGCCTCCAAATCCACACCCAGGGAATCTCCCGTCTGGCTCTCCAGACCAATGAACCAGGGTTCCCCCGGGGAAAACCCATCCTGCTCCAATGGGATGACGCCTGCTTGGGACTCTCCCCCCAACGGGGATGGGTGGTCTGGGAACAGGAGGAAAATGCCCCCTGGAGACTGGAAGGCACCCAGGAACGCCCAAGCCTTTGCCCAGAACGGGAATGGATGACGCTCCAGGCTTTTCTCACCCAACCCACAGTCCTGGTGGTGGGCACCGCCATCCCCGAACATCTCCCCTTCTGGGAAGACGCGGCCCAACGCTTCTCCCAAGAATGGGAACGACGCACCGGAACCCCCATCCCCATCCGACGGGATGACGGGGTGACCGCCGCCGACATGCGGGAACGCAGGATGATTCTCCTGGGAAACGCCGAGGAAAACCGCCTCGCCGAAGAATTGCTGGCCCAGCATCCCTCCTTCCTTCGCCACCTCTTCCAACAGCTGGAGGAGGGGGAACGCACCGCAGAGGATACCCTGGCCCTGACACTCTGCCCCGCCGATTCCCTCCTCCCCGGAACTCTGGCTCTCCTGGCGGTGGCCAACGCCCCCGAAGCCATCCCCCGACTCCTCCCCTATCTCTTCCAGTCAGAAACGGCACAGGGACAGTTCCTCCTGGTGACTCCACAACGAAGCCTCCACGGACGCTTCTCCCAAGAGTGGAATATCCCCTGATTCACCTCACCGCGCCGGGGAAAACACGGAGGGCACGGAGATAAAACACGGAGGGCACGGAAACGCCGCTATGCGGCGCACGGAGATAAAACACGGAGGGCACGGAAACGCCGCTATGCGGCGCACGGAGAGCAGGTCGAAGGCAGAGCCTGCTGCGCATGCTCCGCCCTGGGGATTTCTAGACCCTCTAGAATCTCTTTCCCTTCTCTGTGATATAACTATCTTGTATTCAATAACTTATAACATGGAGCCAGAAGCCGGAATCGAACCGGCGACCGCCTGATTACAAGATATATTATTTTATAGGTAAATTTTACTTTTTGTGCCTAAAGTGTGACTTACAATTTCTATTTTATTCCCAATGTCCCCCTCCAAAAAGCCGGATGCCTGCCCAGACGGCCCAGGCCTTGGGGGCGGGGTATCCGTCGGCGATGAGCCGACGGCGATACCAGGCATCGGCCTTTGCCCGGGAGACGACCTTGGATTTATAGAGCCAGTCATGGGCCACGGAGGCGGCCAGGGTGCGCCCATCCACGGGAGGTCCGATCCAGCGCCAGAAGAAGCGCGGCACGCTCATCCCGTCGGACCGGAAGCCCGCCGGGATGACTGTGTTTATCCCATAGGGAGAAAGGTCTGTCTCCCTGGCTGTTTCCAGGATGAGATTCCCTTTCTCGTTCAGGACGTTGCACTTAATGGAGAGGGGCATTTTATTTTTTCAAGAGAGCAAGGATGGCCAGGAAAAGGGTCACCACGTCAAGGGCGATGGTGGCCACC
>JAEDMH010000199.1 GCA_016303095.1 Lentisphaeria bacterium
GCTTATTTCCATAATGTTAGAAGAACCTTAAGAAAGAGTTAACCGGACACCAGTGGTAGTTTTTAGGGAATGTTCATGAGGTCGCTATTCCAGGTCAGTTGCTTCTCAACATAGGTGTCTTTCATTTCGCACTACATTGACAGTGCAAGTGGGAATTTAAATGGCGAGCCTTCTTCTGGTTTCACAGTCTTGGGGGTTTCAATCGTCTTCGTTTCTCCATTTTTCGCATGCGTCGTTCAGGAACATGTTCGTTGGTATCGTGCAAAGACTATGATATCATATTATGCTGGATTTTGTATCTTCGATGGGGAGAGGATTATCCTTTTTCGTGGCGTGGCCATCGGGCTTGATGGGTTGTGTTCCGGGTCTTTGGCGGAGGAAGGGGAGTCGGTGGAGGAAGGGGATTCGGTGGAGGAAGGGGATTCGGTGGAGGAAGCGCTGGAAGGCCAGGCGGAAATCGGGGAGAAGGGTGTAGAAGGAGAGGAAAGCCAGGAGGGTTTCCGTGGCGGTGAAGAGGGCGGCCTTCAGGATCCAGGAGAGCCAAGGATTGGGTAGGAGGCCCTCCGAGGGGAGCCGGGAGAGGAGGAAGAGAGTGGCGGCGGTGGGCAGGGCCAGGAGCAGGGCATTCTGGAGGAAGAGGAGCCAGTATTTCCCGTAGGGCTGCTTCAGGCCACGGGAGAAGAGAAAGTAGGGTTTCCAGAGATGAATGATGACGATGAGGGAGACGACGGGCCCCAGGAGAACGCCTCCCAGTCCGTAGAAATACCCCAGAGGAAGGGAGACGGCGAGGAAAATCACCGCCTCGGCGACGGCCGCCCAGACGTCGGAGAGCAGGCCGAAGGCGCAATTGAACTGGTCGGTGATGCCCCGGATTGTGGAGAGGAAGAAATTCAGGCAGATGAGGAAGACGATGGGGCGGTCCAGGAGATATTCCCGTCCCAGCCAGGCGATGACAAAGTCGTCCATGAGGGCATAGAGACAGAGGGTGAGAACCCCTCCGCTGAAGAAGAGGAGGGAGAACATCTGCCGGTAGACCCCGTAGGTTTTGGCGGGATTTGCCTCGGCCACCAGGTTGCCTACGCTGGCGCTGGCGCTGAAGGCGAGACTGGAGAGAAATCCCTGGATTTTCTGGGAGATGGCGGTGTAGTTGGTGTAGAGGGTGACCACGGAGAGGGAGGAGAGGGAATAGATGATGATGGGGAGGGTGCTGTTTTGAACAAAGATGGAGATCTTATGGACGGACCACTGCCGGATATAGCGGAGGATGATGGGATAGCCCTTCAGCAGGGATCTCCCCTGGGAGAGATCGGTTTTCAGCCAGGGGTAGTGTTTCCCCATCCTTCTCTGGAGGAGGGCGCATTGGAGGAGGGCGAAGAGGAGTTCGATGTCGAAATAGAGATAGAAGTTGCCCCAGGTGAGGACCAGGATGGTCTGGAGGAGTACCCTGAAGATGGCGATGCCCTGGGCGACGCCGGTGAGCACATAGTTCTTCTGGTCGGCCAGGAGGAGGGTTGTGTTGTAGTTGATGAAATAGCCTAGGCTTGTGGCGGCCAGGGAGGCATAGAAGCCAAAGTAGATGACCGCCAGGGAGATGTCGGTTTTGGAGAAGAGCAGGGGGAAGAAGGCGGAGAGGAACAGGCCCGTCACCAGGACAAAGGAGCCAATCCAGCGGTAGATGAAGCCCATGATGGAGAGAATCTCCAGGATGGATTTCCGGTCGTTTTCGTAAATGGGCTTGTAGAGGACGAAGCCAATGGTGGCCCCCACCCCCATCTCGGCGATGTTCAGGAAGCCCAGGAGGCTCTGGAAGGTGCTGAGCAACCCCAAAAACTCCCTGCCCAATCCCTCCAGAAAGACCTTCCGGGTGAAGAAGGAGAGGAATAGGGAGGCAAAGTAGCAGATCGTGTTGACCTGCATGTTCAGGAAGGATTTCTGCGTGCGGGAGCCGGTCATGTCATAAAAGGGGGAGAGTGGGAGCAGGGAGGCTCTCACGCGTGCGCCGCAGGCGGAGGGCGCTCCCTCTGTGTGCGCCGGTATATTGGGGTGGCGGGGTGGCGGGGTTAGTCCCGCTGGGCCTTGATGCGGGTGGCGTTGGGGATGTTTTTCTCGGCGATGAGCACCAGATACCCGCCTCCGTCGGCGCCGGTGATTTTATATCCGGTGGCATGGGGGGCGTATTTTTGGATGGCCTC
>JAEDMH010000200.1 GCA_016303095.1 Lentisphaeria bacterium
TCCGTGCCCTCCGTGTTTCTCCTCCGTGCCCTCCGTGTCCGCCCCGTTCCTCAGCGGTATTTTTTGGCGCAGCCTTCCACGATGGCCTGCATGGCATCCTTCTTGACGTGCATGTCCTTGGAGAGGGCGATTTGGCAGCGTGCCCGCACCAGATTATGGTCGGGATAGTGGATTTTGAAATAGGGGTCACCCAGGAGATAATCCGTGAGGAATCGGCAGGCCAATTCGCAGGCCAGGCAGAAGGGGGATTCTCCCAGGGTAGCCAGTTCGGTCTCGGTGAGTCCCGGGGCGGTCTGGGAGAGGAATCCATCGGCGAAGGCCCAGTAGGTATTCAGATCCAGGCCGGTCTTTTCCAGCTCCTGGCTATCCTCCTGGGTGAAATTGGCGGCGAATCGGATGGCGTCCCCGAAATCGTGGGCCACCAGACCGGGCATCACCGTATCCAGATCGATGACCACCAGGGCGTTGCGGGTCTCGGGATCGAAGAGGACATTGTTGATTTTGGTGTCGTTGTGGGTCACCCGGAGAGGCAGCTCCCCCGACTTCTCCAAATCGGTCAGGCGGCAGGCCTCCGGCTCCACGGAAAGGAGATAGTCGACTTCTGGTCGGGCCGCGTCCCGTCGTCCATAGGGATTTTCCTGGAGGGCTTCCCGCAGTTGCTGGTAGCGCATCCGGGTGTTGTGGAAATTGGGGATGGTCTCGAAGAGGTCGGTGGCCTGGAAATCCTCCAGGGACTTTTGGAAGTCCCCGAAGGCCACGCCGGCATTGCGGACCACGTGGAGATCTTCGCAGGAATCGCAGGTGATGGAGGGGACGTAGTTGATGATCCGCCACAGATCCTTTCCCTCCATGAGGTAGGTCTTCCGCTCCCCGGTGACATCCGTGTGGTGGTAGTGGAGATTCATGGCGCCGGGGCGCTTCCGGCGAATGTGCTCCGTCACCTTGTCGATGTTCTCCATGAGCTGGATGGGATTCCGGAAGGCGAAGGAGTTCAGGCGTTGGACCACATAGGACTTGATCCGGGCCATGCCCTGCCCGTCGTCCATGATGTAGTTCACCTTGTAGGTGTGGTTCACATTGCCCGCCCGGACCTCTTCATGGGAGAAGAAGAGCCCCGGCAAGTGGAAGGCGGCGCCGATGGACTGGAGTTTTTTGGCCAGTTCCTGGGGAGAGGTGGCTTGGCTTGTGGGCATGAAGGAAGAAAAGAGGGGTGAGGAAAGAGGCGGGGCAGGTACGATAGCCGAACATTCCTCTCTGGGCTCACGGATGGGGGGAGAAATTTAGAAGGGTTCCTGGGCCATGAACTCCGCCAACGCCTCCTGCCAATGGGGCATGGGAGGCAAGCCGCACAGCCGCAACATCCGCTTCTCCAACCGGGAATTGAGGGGACGGGGGGCGGGACGGGGAAATTCCGCCGTGGTGCAGGGGACGATGGCCTGCTCCTTTCCCCCCAGACGGAAGATCTCCCGGGCAAATTCCGCCCAGCTGGCCTCCCCTTCGCAGGTGAGATGGAAGGTGCCCGCCAATTCCCGGTGCTCCAACAGCAACTCCAAATGACGGGCCACTGCCAGGGTGGAGGTGGGATTGCCCCGCTGGTCGTCCACCACCTTCAGCACCGGACGGGTGCCGTCCGCCAACTTCATCATGGCGTGGACAAAGCTGGGGCCCCCAGGGCCGTACAGCCAGGAGATGCGGCAGATGACATGGTCGGGACAGTGGGTGCGGATGGCTTCCTCTCCCGCAAATTTGGAGGCGCCGTAGACGGTGGCGGCTCCGCCGGCCGTATCGAATTCATGGTAGGGGCGGTCCAGGGTGCCGTCGAAGACGTAGTCCGTGGAGATGGCGATGAGGCGGATGCCCAGGCGATGGCAGGCCATGGCCACATTCTGGGAGCCCACGGCATTGAGACGGTAGGCCAGATCCTGCTCGGTCTCGCATTTGTCCACCGCCGTCATGGCGGCGCAGTGGATCACCGCATCCGGGGCGGCCTCCGCCAGCTTCCGGGAAAAGCCCCCGGCATCCGTGATGTCCCACTCCGGCAGATCGGCGATGATGAGAGAATGGCGGGAAAGCTGACGTTGCAACGTGCGTCCAAGCATCCCTTTGCCGCCAGTGATGAGTATACGCATAAGAGTCAAAAAAGAAGAAATGGCGCCGCCGCGGGAACAC
>JAEDMH010000201.1 GCA_016303095.1 Lentisphaeria bacterium
TCCGCCCTGGGAATTCGCTACATGGAGGAGCCTCCCGAGGATCCTGTCCCCTACTTTCTGGTCTGTCCCTTGGAGGCAGAAAAGCTGAAGGACATCCGGGATCCCTACCGTGTTCCGGCGGGGTACTTCGTCTCGGAGGAGGAGGCGGAGACTTTCGACCGGCAATTTCCGCCCCGGCAGAAATTGCGTCTTCCCGGGCAGCTTTTTTGAGGGGCGGAGGGAGGGAGAAGCATGGGGAAGGCGAAAGAGAGGATTTTGAAGGCAGCTCTGACTTTGTTTGCCCAGCGTGGATTTCAGGGAGTCAGCGTGCGGGACATCGCCCAGGCGGTGGAGTTGACGCCGCCGGCTCTCTATGCCCACTTCTCCAGCAAGCAGGAAGTCTTGGAGGCGATTTTGCGCAGGATGGAGGAGCGAGATGGGGAAATGGCCCAAGGCAGCCAAGTGCCCGCCCTGCCCCGAAGCCAGGATCCCCCATCCTACCAGGGAGCGAAAAGGCAGTCTTTGGCCCAATTCACCCGGAAAATCTTCCTGTACTGGGCTGAGGATGAGTTCGCCGTCCTCTTCCGTCAGCTTCTCACCATCGAGCAATACCGGGATGCCCGGTTTGCCGCCCTGTATCAGCAATATTTTGGACAAGGGGTGTTGAACTACCTGTCCGATCTCTTCCAGGAGATGTTTCCCCAGGAGGCTCCCCAAAGACTCGCCCTTGCCTTCTATGCCCCCCTTCCCTTCTTGTGGGAGCATTATGGAATCGTCAAGACCCAAAAGGAAAAACGACGGGTTCTTCAGACGCTAAAGGAACATCTCCGCCACTTCCTCCCTAAGGAGTGAG
Source organism: Lentisphaeria bacterium (assembly GCA_016303095.1). GTDB lineage: Bacteria > Verrucomicrobiota > Lentisphaeria > Oligosphaerales > Oligosphaeraceae > UBA1724. The sequence continues at coordinate 833 of JAEDMH010000201.1, forward strand.
TGCTCCTCCTGGAGGATAAATCCCCCAGGCGTCCCATGGGGGACGAAAGACAGTCCCCAAGGCCAGACAAGAAGAAAATCGAAAGGGGGGGCAGGCGGAACCCTTGCGGGAAAAATTCGGTCTATTCCGATGCCCAAAGCGGCATGAAACAAGAGCCATCTCCTCCTCCCGACTTCGTTCAAGTCCCCTAGGAAAACTGTCCCCATGAAGGTCAAACTATACGGAACCGGCTGCGCCAAATGCAACGCCTTGTACGACAATGCCCGGAAGGCCTTGGACTTCGCCGGCGTGGATGCGGAGATCGAGAAGGTCACCGACCTGCAGAACATTGCCCAGGCAGGGATCCTCTCCACGCCAGCCCTAGAGATTGACGGGCGGGTTCTCTTTTCCGGAGAGGTGCCCACGCCCCAAGAAATTGTGGAGGTTTTGCCGGAGGAGGAATGCTCCGGAGGAACCAAGGCATCTTCCTGCTGCTGCGGGAAGAAAAGTGTCCCGGAGAAGCAAGAGCCTCCGACGCCAGGATGCTGCTGCTGCGGGGGGAAGAAGGAGCGGCCCGCCCTGCCCCGACGGCTTCTGGCCTATCTCCTCCTCACCTTCGTGGGAGTGGCGGTGGCCATCATGGCCCTTCGGGAAACCCGTCCCGCAGCCCCCCCGGAATCCGACGCCAGCCCGGTCCAGGACACGGCCGCCATTCCGGAACAAGACACGATGACGGTGTATTATTTCCATGGCAACCAGCGTAGCGCCACCTGCCTGAAGTTCGAGGCCCTCACCAAGGAAGTGCTGGAAGCCGACTACGCCCAAGAGCTGGGAGAGGGACGCCTCCGCTTCCTTCCCGTCAATGTGGAGGAGGCCAGCAACGCCCACTTCTTCCGGGACTTTAACCTGACCTCCCAAAGCATCGTCCTGTCCACCCCCTCGGCCTTCCGGAATCTGGATCAGATCTGGATGGTCATCTTCCGAGGAGACGAGGCCTTCAAAGCGTATCTCCGCAAGAATCTTCGGGAAATGAGGGAGCAGGCTCCATGACGGAAGCCTTTCAGAGTGTTTTTCTGGCCTTCTGGCTAGGACTCCTTTGCGCCATCAGCCCCTGCCCACTGGCCACCAACCTTGCGGCCACAGGCTATCTGGCCAAGGAATGCGGAAAGCCCCGCCTGCCGGACCTGACCTGTTGAGAATCTCCGCGCGCGCCGCAGGCGCCGAGGGTTCTCGCTGCGCTTCACCCCCGTTGCCAAGGCCTGGCCTGCCACCCCTACGGGGTTCGGATTCGATTTTTGTCCTTGCCGGGGGTTGCGGTCGGCCCTTGGGGCCTCCCTTCACCCCCGTCTAGCG
>JAEDMH010000202.1 GCA_016303095.1 Lentisphaeria bacterium
CTTCTCCTGGGTGTCGCGGGATGGTTCGTCTTCGGCTTTTTGTCCTCCCTGCATGAAAGAAATCAGTGGATGCGGAATTTTGAAAAGGCAGTGGCGGCTCATGAATATGGCCGGGCTGTGAACTTTGTTTCGGGTCGGAGTAGAACAGAAGAGAACAGAAACATCATGATCCGTAGACTCTTGAATGCCGCCCAGCATGCGCTTCAAGAAAAGCAGTGGGAGGAGGCGATTGCCGCCGCCAATGCCATTCTGAATACGGGACTGGATGCGGGTAATCGGAAGGCGTGGGATATTGTCCAAGAGGCGAGGGGGAACCTGGTCTGGCAGGAAGCGGATCAGCTCTGGGCCAAGAAGGATTATGGCGAGGCGATGGCATTGCTTTTCATGAGATTGGAAACAGAAGAGGCGCGTGGTGCCGTGCTCAGGAGATTTCTGAACGCCGCCCAGCAGGCGTTCCAGGAAGAGCGGTGGGAAGAGGTGGCGACGGGAGCCCTGTCTGTGCTGGGATTGGACGCCGGTCATGTGACGGCGAGGAAGCTTCTCGCCCAGTCCCAGGAACACTTCCGCAAGAGGTATGTTCTGCCGGGAGAGGTGGACTTGGAATTGGTCTACATTCCCGCCGGAGCATTCCTCCTGGAAGATAGGGAAGAAGGGAAAGGACGCATGGGGAAGAATGAGACTTGGGTGACCCTTTCCCAGGGATATTGGCTGGGAAAATATGAGGTGACCCAGGAACAATGGATGGCCATCATGGGGGAAAATCCCTCCTTCCATCCGGCTGCCCAACACCCCGTGGAAAGCGTCTCCTGGGAGAACGCCATGGAGTTCTGCCGGAAGCTGAACGAGAAGTATGCCTCCCTTCTCCCTCCAGGCTACGCCTTCACTCTGCCTACGGAAGCCGAGTGGGAGTATGCCTGCCGCGCGGGAGGAAGCGCTCCCTATGGCGGGGGAGGGCTCGACAATGTGGCGTGGCATGCCGCCAATGTCCCTCTGCCTCAATCCCAAAGCGTGGGGAAAAAGCAGCCGAATGTCTTGGGACTCTACGACATGCAAGGAAATGTGGCGGAGTGGTGCCTGGATTGTTTCGAGAAGATGGGGATCTCGCCCAGGCGGGATCCGGTGGGGTCCATGGTTTCTTCCCGGTATGTGCATCGGGGAGGCAGCTTCCAAAGCGGAAAGGAAAGGATGAAGGATCCTGCCGGGGAGCGGGAGACGGTGACGGCGAGGGACAGGGGAGAAGCCTTCCTTGGCTTGCGCCTCGCTCTATGTCCTCGCTCCTTCCATATTCTGTCGGTGGAGGGCAAGGAGGTGCTCGTGCAGCAGGGCGCCGTCGTCTCCTATGCTGTTCCGGAGAAGCAGGGGTGCTCCTTCCTGGGATGGACCCTGGAGGGAATGGAGGGCGTCGATCTCGCCGGGGAGACTCTGGAGTTCACCATGCCTGGACAGGATGTGAAGCTCACGCCAAATTTCCAGGTGAATGCCTACGCCTTGACGGTGGATGGGGTGACGGAGCAGGTGCTCTATGGCTCCTCTGTCTCCCGGAATGCCGCCCCGGAAAAGAATGGACATGCCTTCCTGCAATGGGTGGCACGGGGAATTGCCCTGGATCATCCCAGGGAAGCTGCCCAGACCTTTGCCATGCCAGACCACGACGTGACGCTTACCGCAGTCTATGCCATCCCCTATGTGGTGGTGGATCTGAACAGCGGAGAGGTCCGCGGCTCGGATGACCCCCCGGACCTTGGGTCAAACACCTGCCGCACCACGGAATTGTGGCTGCGGCAGATTCCCAGGGGAACGTTTCTGATGGGGAGCCCGGAGGAGGAACGGGGACGCAGCGAGAATGAGGATCTCCACCCGGTGACCCTGACGCAAGATTTCTACATCGGAATCTTCGAGGTGACCCAACGCCAATGGGAACTGATTGGCAACACAAGGCCAAGTTATTTCAGCCGCGAAGGCGATTACGCCACCCGCCCCGTGGAACAGGTCAGCTATGCCATGATCCGGGGAGTGGATACCACCGGCGGCGCAGGATGGCCCCAAGCCGGCCACGCCGTGGATGAAAATTCTTTCCTGGGAAAACTCCGGGCAAAAACAGGACTGCTCTTCGATCTCCCTACCTCCGCCCAGTGGGAATACGCCTGCCGGGCCGA
>JAEDMH010000203.1 GCA_016303095.1 Lentisphaeria bacterium
AGGGCTTCCGGTCCGACGGCATGAGCGTCCCCCGCTTCTTCTGGCGCTGGATCGGCCCTCCCGTGGACGCCCGCACCCTTGCCGCCTCCGTGGCCCATGACTGGCTCTATGCCTCCAAGGTCGTCTCCCGGGCAGAGGCGGACGCCTGGTATCGCCGTCAGCTCATCGCCGACGGATATCCTGCCATCAAGGCCTGGGCCGCCTGGGCCGGGATCAGACTCTTCGGGGGAGGGCATTGGTAGATGTACGATGCTCCCGTGACATTCAAGGAGGCCATGGAGGACATCGACCGCCGGATGGACGCCCCCACCGCAAAATCCTATAAGGAGATTATGGAGCAGTGGGCGCCCAGCATCCGGAGGCGCTCCTTCTTCACTGCCCGATGCTATTCCGCCACCATGCTCTCCGCCCTTCATCGGAAGGTGCAGCAGATCATCGGCGGGGAGATGACGGAGAAGGAGGCCGTCCGCAAGGTTAGGGAGTTTCTGAAAGACGGAGGAGAGGGGGAACTTGTCCGCATGGGTTTCCTGCCGGCACGGGAGGCCAAGGGGATATCCCAGCTTGCCTCCATTCCCCGCCTGACTCTGATTTTCCACACCAACGCCACCATGGCCAAGGAGAGGGGGAGATATCTCCAATGGAAGGCCGTGAAGGATTTCTATCCCTACGGGATGTGGCACTGCGGATACGCCGAGAAACACAGGGAGGAACACCTGGCCAGGGAAGGGAAGATCTACCCATTCGACCATCCCATCTGGAGACAGTCCCCTCCCGGGGGAGAGTTCAACTGCCACTGCTGGCGGGAACTGATCACCAAGGAGGACGCCGAGGAGCGCGGTCTTGCCCCGGAACCCATGGACTCCCCCTTCCAGCCTTCCTCCCTGGGATTCGACCCCTCTACGCCCCTGGAGGAGGAAGTCACCCCGGGGAAAAGCGTCCTCCACCAGTATGCCGAGAAGATCCACGCCGAAGACCCACCGGAGGACTTCCTCCCGGAAATGGACTGCGCCCCGCAAGATGCCGCCGACTCAGAGGCGGACAATACGCCGGGAGGGGATAAGGAATACAAGGCGCAAGTCGCCATGTATCGCCCTGTGGCCGGAGAGGTCAGCCGGAAGAAGACGCAGGAACTCCTGGATCCCATCCTGGAACAGGGAGCGAAAGACATCCCGGACGAGAAAAAGAAACCCAACGCAAAGGACGGGGAGAACATTCTTCCCGAGTTCGACAATGGCACAGTGCGGAGTAGCATCGTTAAGACCATCCTCAAGGAAAGCGAGTTCCTGAAGAGCAAAGGATTCCCCACCATCCGGGCAGTCGTAAAACACCCAGATAATAAAATCCTAGCGGGAATGCGAGATGATAACGTTCTGTTTCTCAATGAAGATAGGCTCAGAGATGACTTCAGAACAGGGAAGATAAACAAAAAAGGGTCAGCGGGGCGTGACTTTTTCCTTGGAGGTGATAGATTAACCAACACCACAACCCACGAGTTCGGGCATCTGGTCTACAACACCATCTGTGGAAGAAATTCCGAGAAGTGCAGTGGGGCCATCCGCAACATCAAGGCCTGGTATGATTCCGATTTGGCTTTAGGGGACGTCATGAAAGGCTGGAAAAACGAGCGTGAATGGTTCGCCGAGAATTACGCATTCTGGCGAATGAAGCGGGAGGATCTCATGTCCAAGAGCCATGGGAAGGAACTTGTGGAAATCTTCACCCGCTTAAAGGAGTTTAAATAGGATGTGCTCTCAAACTCTTTGCGTCGCCTGCGTGAACTACATCGGGGATTATCATTGCAAGGCTTACCCAGACGGTGATGGCATCCCTTATGAGTCATTATGTATAAGAGATGCGGATATCCACTACGGGGACCCATCTATTCCCCTTCCCGACATAAAGTGTCCAAACGGGTATAAATTCGAGTTCGACAAGGAGCATCTCGAAGGGGTAAGGCATTGTTTCCGTGAGGGGATCGAGTAGTTCCCCTTTCCGCAAGGGGAGGATGACTTCGTCTCCGATCCATCGACAAAAGGCCGTGGGGCGCATGCCCTGCGGCCTTCTTTTTTGCCCGGAAGATAGTCATCCCCTGGGAACCTCTTGTGGTAAATTTGTGGTAAATTCTCCCGGTTGCTAGTGGTTGCACAGAGTTTCA
>JAEDMH010000077.1 GCA_016303095.1 Lentisphaeria bacterium
TTGAGTTTCAATGGGGTGCGTCGAAGTCCCTTCTTAGAGTAATGCTTTGAGGCGGCTCCTTATGGTCAAAAGTTCCCTCTTGATCATAAGGTCGAAGTCCCTTCTTAGAGTAATGCTTTGAGGCGGCTTCTGCCGTCATTTTTTTATCTCCTGTTTCTTTGGTCGAAGTCCCTTCTTAGAGTAATGCTTTGAGGCGGCCAGGTCTGCCCCTGTAAGGTCTGCCCCTGTAAGTCGAAGTCCCTTCTTAGAGTAATGCTTTGAGGCGGCAAACGATTGCATGAATTATCTCTCTGCCTTGACGTCGAAGTCCCTTCTTAGAGTAATGCTTTGAGGCGGTATACAATCGTTTGGATTATATATTAGCAAATTTGGTCGAAGTCCCTTCTTAGAGTAATGCTTTGAGGCGGGTACAGAATGGTTAGTTGCTCTAGGAGCGATTTTCCTGTCGAAGTCCCTTCTTAGAGTAATGCTTTGAGGCGGATATGTAAGAGTCAAGAAATAGGCGGAGCCACTAGGTCGAAGTCCCTTCTTAGAGTAATGCTTTGAGGCGGGGAGAAAGATAAAAATGATATTCTGGGATTTTAGGTCGAAGTCCCTTCTTAGAGTAATGCTTTGAGGCGGAAAAGTTGGAGCATTAAGCGCTTGCCACTCAAAGTCGAAGTCCCTTCTTAGAGTAATGCTTTGAGGCGGGTTGGACTATTGGCATCTCGCTCAAAAGTTTGAGTCGAAGTCCCTTCTTAGAGTAATGCTTTGAGGCGGACAAGTTCTACCCTCAAAAACGCGAACGGAATTAGTCGAAGTCCCTTCTTAGAGTAATGCTTTGAGGCGGAAAGAATGCTCAACAAAAGACTTAGAGAAGGCACGTCGAAGTCCCTTCTTAGAGTAATGCTTTGAGGCGGAGTTGCGCCAAGCGGTTGCGCTTCAGCGTCTTCTTGTCGAAGTCCCTTCTTAGAGTAATGCTTTGAGGCGGTTGGAGTTGTTGGTTATCTCTGCCTTCTCCAATGTCGAAGTCCCTTCTTAGAGTAATGCTTTGAGGCGGATTATTCTCATCTAATACAATTGCTCTTGTTTGGTCGAAGTCCCTTCTTAGAGTAATGCTTTGAGGCGGATTGCAATCAGAGTTGTTAGCGTAATCACGCCTTGCCGTCGAAGTCCCTTCTTAGAGTAATGCTTTGAGGCGGAATAGCGGGCTATGCTGGATTTTCCCCCACTACGTCGAAGTCCCTTCTTAGAGTAATGCTTTGAGGCGGAACAAGAGTACCGGAAGAGTTTTTAACGTTCTTACGTCGAAGTCCCTTCTTAGAGTAATGCTTTGAGGCGGTTTGAATACGGTGATGGCCGCCAACGGTTATCTATCGTCGAAGTCCCTTCTTAGAGTAATGCTTTGAGGCGGTATCCAGGAGTGTTTAATGTCACAATTCAGGCTGCGTCGAAGTCCCTTCTTAGAGTAATGCTTTGAGGCGGAAGAACCTTCTTTGTCTGACAAGGCGAAGTCTATGTCGAAGTCCCTTCTTAGAGTAATGCTTTGAGGCGGACACAAAAGCAATTTTTGAGACAGAGGCCATGAGTCGAAGTCCCTTCTTAGAGTAATGCTTTGAGGCGGCTATGCTAATGTTGTCGCCTGGGGAAACATTGGAAGTCGAAGTCCCTTCTTAGAGTAATGCTTTGAGGCGGTTCAAGTCAATGACAATACGCGCAACGGTGCTGGGTCGAAGTCCCTTCTTAGAGTAATGCTTTGAGGCGGTCCAACCGGGCGAACGCCTCTCAACGTGGCCTCGTCGAAGTCCCTTCTTAGAGTAATGCTTTGAGGCGGTATAGGTAGCAAAAAATCGCTTGGGATGTTTGGGGTCGAAGTCCCTTCTTAGAGTAATGCTTTGAGGCGGATATCGCCGCCAATATGGTATCTATTCAGCACGTAGTCGAAGTCCCTTCTTAGAGTAATGCTTTGAGGCGGGTCTGGAGCGGATGTTACGGGGCACGCATTAAAGTCGAAGTCCCTTCTTAGAGTAATGCTTTGAGGCGGTCTAACCTTCCTCGGGTTAATACTCCTCGTTGTGCGTCGAAGTCCCTTCTTAGAGTAATGCTTTGAGGCGGTGGAACGAGTGGTATCGTGACGAGAACGTCCAGGTCGAAGTCCCTTCTTAGAGTAATGCTTTGAGGCGGAAGAATAGCCGTGCAAAGAGAACGAGAAGAATGCGTCGAAGTCCCTTCTTAGAGTAATGCTTTGAGGCGGAAAGCCAGCAACGTCAAAATCTCCTGTGGCCGCAAGTCGAAGTCCCTTCTTAGAGTAATGCTTTGAGGCGGACCGGGCAAAGCCTCATCACAGAAGAAAGGGTAAAGTCGAAGTCCCTTCTTAGAGTAATGCTTTGAGGCGGGCCAGTCAACCTTTGTGACAACAACGGCTCCTTGCGTCGAAGTCCCTTCTTAGAGTAATGCTTTGAGGCGGTTTTTATCTCCTACTGTGTGGCTTTCCCCTCCCACTGTCGAAGTCCCTTCTTAGAGTAATGCTTTGAGGCGGGCCTCTGCTCTTGAGTATGGTAATGCTCGTACTAAGTCGAAGTCCCTTCTTAGAGTAATGCTTTGAGGCGGTTAACTCACGTTCTTGCTTGGCCGCCAGACTTCGTCGAAGTCCCTTCTTAGAGTAATGCTTTGAGGCGGATGCCGACACGGCGCTAATGCAGGAAATCCTCAGTCGAAGTCCCTTCTTAGAGTAATGCTTTGAGGCGGTCATTCGCCCTGTCGTGTTTGAAAAGTGGGAAAGTCGAAGTCCCTTCTTAGAGTAATGCTTTGAGGCGGTTGTCCTTTCTGTCCATTGTTTTGCTCCTGTTTAAGTCGAAGTCCCTTCTTAGAGTAATGCTTTGAGGCGGCTGGGCAACCTGCGTTGCTTCGTCCTTGTCCTGTGTCGAAGTCCCTTCTTAGAGTAATGCTTTGAGGCGGTCTGGTCATCATTGTTCACACAGATTGCGGAAAGTCGAAGTCCCTTCTTAGAGTAATGCTTTGAGGCGGCCTGATGGGTAACACCAGTACCAAAGCCACTAAGTCGAAGTCCCTTCTTAGAGTAATGCTTTGAGGCGGGGCGGTAATACATCAAGTAGGGGAGCGCCAACTCCGTCGAAGTCCTTTCCTCTAAGAAAGCGATTGTGGACATGTCGGACAGGAAGGCCGCGCAATTCATCCTGCTTGCGTAACAGAACGAGGGCATCCTCCCCAAGAACCTCAGAAGCATGTTCCAGGAGCTTTCGGACGAGGAGGTCGCCGCACTCTCCAAAGTCATCCGCGAGGAGCTGCTTTCTCTGCCGGAAGAGCAGTAAGTTTTTTTTATAGCAAAACAAGGAAAAGTAAGGATTTTGTTCAGAAAGTAACTCTTGCCTTCATGAAAGAAGTGTCCTTCCGCGGGAAGGAGGGGGAGCGGAAACTGCGTCCGTTCTCCCACGAAAAGGAGGAGTGCCGTCCTCCTGTCTTGTGGAGGGGGCAGAGCCCCCAGACTCCCTGCCGGAAGGCGAAGAATGCCACACGGGGGTGGTGGTGGCGCTGGTGGCGGCCCGCCTCCCCAGACTCCCTGCCGGAAGGCGAAGAATGCCACACCATGCCCTCGGCATCCACCGGCAGGCACTGTCCCCGCTCAAAACCGTCCTGGCGTCCGAACAATACGCCGCCCCCCTCAGGTTGTCCATTTTCCCGTGGGGGGGGTGGGGGAGCGGGACCCGTGCCGGGTATTATGGTACGTCCCATGTCTTCCTCTCCTCAAAAACGCCTATTTCTCTTCTCCGGAGACGATGAGATCCGCCTGCATGCCAAGGCGGAGGCCATGTTTCGGAAATTGGCGGGGGAGGAGCCGGACGACTTCACGGTGGACATCATTTCTGAGGACGACCAGGGTCCCCGTCCCCAGCTTTTGCAGCAAGTCATTCTTTCCTTGCGTCAGCCTCCCTTCATGGGGGGAATGAAGACCATTTGGCTTCGTCAGTTCTCCGGATTTTCCCAGGAGCCCGCCACCAAGAGTGTCCCGGACCCCATGGGGATTCGGGCGTTGTCCTCCTTTCTCTCCCGCTCTGGGGTTCCCCAGGATGCCTGCCTGATTTTAGAGGGTCCCAAGTGTTTGGAGAAGGGGGAGTTGGCCGCGGTGTGCAAGAAATTGGGGGCATGCGACTGGAGCTACCGTACGGTAGTGGGTCGCAAGGGTTGGCGGGAGGAGATGAAAGCCAGCATAGCCCAGGTCACCACCCAGAAGGGGATTACGCTGACCCGGGAGGCCCAGGAGGCTCTGGTGGACGCCCTTGGGGGAGACTCTTCCCTCATCGACAGCGAGTTGGAGAAGTTGGTCTGCTACATGGGCGGGGATCCCGGGATTCCCATTTCCGGGGAGGCGGTTTTGGAGCTTTCCCCTCCCTTCGGGGATCAGGAGAACTGGGCCATTCAGGATCCCGTGGGCAAGCGGAATCTTTCCGCCGCCCTCTCCCAGGCGGAACGGCTCATGGCCCGGGACAAGGCCCCGGAGAACACCGCCCGCTCCCTCCTCTACGGCCTGGCCCGGCAATTCCGCACCGCCATGGTTCTCCGGCTCTACATGGCGGAGCACCGCCTTGCCTCCGGCAACGCCTTGAAGGCCCGCCTGGAGTCCCTCTCTCCGGAAGAGCGGAAGAAGGACAATGGGGAGACGGGAGGGGTGCTCACCGGCAATCTGTGGAAGCTCAAATTTGCGGCGGACGACGCCTTGAACTACACCCCCCATGAGCTGATCCAGGCCATTGTCACCATCCGGGACACCCTTTTGACCCTCAACACCGGCGGGCTGCCCGCCCCGGTGGAGTTGGAAAACGCACTGCTGAAGATTCTACCCAGGGAAGGAAAACGCCCATGAGCGACTTGGAAGAGCAGAGCCAGATTGAACGAAGCATCGATGTCCTCATGCTTCTCAACGAGGCCATCAAAGACACCTGCACCGTGGACGAGGGGCTCCGCAAGATTGTGGATCTGACCTGCCGTCTCATGGACACCACCCAGGCCGCCCTCCTGATGCTGGACGAGGAGCGGGAGCTTTTTGTGGTGCGGGCTCCCGTGGGCCTGGAGGGGACCCCCCTGAAGGATCGGGAACCCCTCATTCTCCCGGAGCGCCTCCAGAACATCCTCTTCCAGTTGCGCAGCACCCACCAGATCAACTACATCAACTCCGGCATCCCGGGCCTGAAGTTCCCCATCATCGCCATGCCCATCTACTTCAAGGGAAACCGGATCGGGCACCTCATCACTGGCGGCGCCAAGGATCCCAGCCACTCCCGGGACCCCCTCCGCCGAAAACTCTTCTCCCTCCTGGCCCCCTTTGTCTCCCTCATCGTGGAAAACATGAAGGCCTCCGAATTGCTGGAACAGCATTTCACCCTCAACACGCCGGAAGTGCTGGACAATGCCAGGCAGGGAGAAACCAGCAACGCCAAGGCCGCCGAACGGCTTCTGGTCACCAGCGTCCGCAACCCGGGAAAAGTGGTGAAACTCCTGGCGGAATCCTTCTACAAGCAGCTTCATCGGGCCGGCTTCACCCCAGGACACATCACCATCGCCGCCAGCCAGCTGCTGGAATGCATCGTCCACCCCCCGGAAGACGAGACCCGCTGACCTCTCCCTCCCCTCCCTCCCCTCCCTCCCTTCTCCCCTTCTCCCCTTCTCCCCTCACCCCCCATTTCCACTATGCCTCTCTGGGACGGACGTTTCCAGGAGGGCCCCGACGCGCTGGTCCTCCGCCTTTCCGAATCCATCAGCTACGACCGCCGGCTCTATCCCTTCGACATCCAGGGCAGCATGGCACACGCCAAGATGCTGGCCAGACAGGGCATCATCCCCCCGGAGGACGGGGAGAAGATCCTTCAGGGACTGGCGCAGGTGCGGGAGGAATTGGATCGTGGGGAGTTTGTCTTCCACACGGAGATGGAGGACATTCACATGAACGTGGAGAGTCGTCTCACCCAGCTCATCGGGGCGGCGGGCGCCCGTTTGCACACGGGGCGTTCCCGGAATGATCAGATTGCCACGGACGAGCGTCTGTACCTGCGGCATGTGGACGACCAGCTGCAAGGGGAGATTCGGGGCTTCCAGAAGGCTCTCCACGCCTTGGCTCTCCAAAACCGGGACGCCCTCATGCCCGGCTTCACCCATCTTCAGCATGCCCAGCCCATCCTCTTCGCCCACCATCTCCTGGCCTACGTGGAGATGCTGGAGCGGGATCGGGAGCGACTGGCCGACACCCGTCACCGGATCAACCGACTCCCCCTGGGGGCCGGGGCCCTGGCCGGCTCCACCCTCCCCCTGGATCGGGAGTTTGTGGCCCGGGAGCTGGGCTTCGAGGCGGTTCTCCAGAACTCCATGGACGCCGTGGCGGACCGGGATGTTTCCCTGGAGTTCCTGGCGGATCTCTCCATTTTGGCCATGCATCTCTCCCGCCTGGCGGAGGACATCATTCTGTGGTTCAGCCAGGAGTTTGCCTTTGTGGAAATCGGCGATGCCTTCACCACGGGCAGCAGCCTCATGCCCCAGAAGAAGAATCCGGACATGGCGGAATTGACCCGGGGCAAGACAGGCCGGGTCTACGGCGCCCTCATGGGGTTGCTCACCACCATGAAGGGGCTCCCCCTTACCTACAACCGGGATCTCCAGGAGGACAAAGAGGGGCTCTTCGACGCCGTGGACACCGTCTCCCTGGTGTTGCGCACCCTGACCGCCATGATGGCCACGGTGAAGCTGCGACGGGAGCGCATGGAGCAGGCCGCCTCGGATCCCGCCCTCATGGCCACGGATCTGGCGGAGGCCCTGGTGCGTCAGGGCGTTCCCTTCCGGGAGGCGCACCATCAGGTGGGGCGTTTTGTGGCCTCCTGCCAAAACCGGGGGATCACCCTGGCCCAGGCGGATCTGGCCTTGATGCGAGAATCCATCCCCACAGCCACGGAGGAGTTCCTTTCCCTCTTTGATCCCCGGCATAGCACCCAGGCCAGGAATCTCCTCGGCGGCACCGCCCCCGCCCAAGTGGAAGCCCAGCTCCAACGCTGGCAGCAAACCCTCTCCCAGGAATAGCCTTCTCCCTCTTCCCACTTCCCACCATGAGAACCTCTCCTCTCCTCGCCCTCCTCCTTCTCCTGGGAATCGCCCTCCAGGCCAACGACTCCCGCTGGGTCAAGAACGCCTACCAATGGCGGGCCGGCGGCACGGTCTGCACCCAGATCATCCCCCTCTACGGCGCCGATTTCCGCATTCACTACACCCAGCGACACAAGGGACCCCTGAAAATCACCCTGGTGGACGCCTCCCCTTCCTCCAAACCCCGCCCCTCTCGCCTGGTGGTGGACACCAAAAACCTCCTCTCCCCCGGACGACGGGACTACTCCGGATACCAGAAGGCCTATCTCATCGTGGAGGGGGACTCCCGGGGATGGGAAATCTCCGTGGATCTCTACCTGGATTCTCTGACCGAATGGAAATGGAAGAGCGCCCAGGAGGAGTCGGCCCAGACAAAGCTCGTCAAGCAGGGCTTCTGGGTGGGCGAAGGGAGCCAGCAGATCTCCTTCACCCCCAAGAGCCGCCCCTGGAAGCTAGTAGGACGGGGAGAGAAGCCCTTTCCCATGAAAATCACGGTGCGCACCCAGGATCAGCAGTTGCTCTTCCAGAGAATCACCCAAACGGCGCAAGGAGAATCCTGGGGCTGGTTCCACTCCGCCGTCCCGGTGACCATCACGGTGGAGGCTCCCCAGGAACTTCCCTGGTCTCTGGAAGCCCTGGTTCTCCCCTAAGCGTTCCCCATGAACGCCCCCTCCCCGCTCCAGGAACACGCCCGCCGGGCCGCCAGCGCCCTGACGCTTGCCCTCTTCGGCTCCCTGGCCCTCCTCCACACCCTGTGGAGCGCCTGGTGCCTGGGATGGCTCTCCACCACAGCCGCCGCCTACCTCCTGGTCATTGGAAGCCTCTCCCTCCTGGCCGGATACGGCACCCAGCTGGCCCGCTTCCACAAAACCCTCAATCCCCCTCCCTTCACCAGCGAGGAGAAGCTCCTCTACGCCGCCTACTGGTGCGCCGCGGCTTTCCTGGTGCTGAAGGTCCTGTGGCCCCGGGGCGGATTTCTCGGCCCCCTCTCCGGCCCTTTGGCCATTCTAGAGGCGCTCCTCCTCTTCCTCCTCCTCCGGGAATTCCGGCAGGATGGCAGGGGGCTGGCCCTCTCTCTGACCACCTGCCTCCTCCATCTCCTGGGATGGTTCCTCCTGGGATGGCTCTTTCTCCACCTCCTGGATCTCTTCTGCGCCCCCCTCCTTCCGGAAGCCTCCTTCCGTCTCCTGGCCGGCTTCCCCCCGGGACTCCACCGGGGGCTGACAGCCCTTTTGGCCGCCGCCGGCCCGCTGCTCCCCCTTCTGGGCCTCCTGGCGGCAGGGGCCTCCTGGCTTCTCCGGCTCCAGCTGTTCCGCCGCTGCCTGCCAGAACCCGTTCCCCTGCTCCACCGGGGAGCCTGGTGCGCCCTAGCCCTCTTTCTCCTCTCCCTCCTCTTCTCCACGGCCAGCTACCTCTTCCTGAAGCACCGGTGGCAGGCGGCACGCCCTCCCGAAGACCGCGCCTCCCGGGAGGAGAGTCTTCAAGCCGGCACGCTGGCGCTTCGCCAGAAGGATCTGGGGAGGATGCTGGAACAGGTGGTGCTTCTCCAAGACACCCAGGACACCCCCTCTTCCCTCCTCTGGGACACCTTTCTTCAGGAAGCGGAGCGACAGCCGGAACGCCTCCCCTGGCCCCTCCCGGAATCTTCCCCGGATGAATCCGAGGAACTCCTCCAAGGGATGACGCCCGCCCTCCATGCCCTGGACGCCCTGGAGGAGAAGCTTGGCGAACATCCCCTGGGAATCCTGACCCCCGGCGTCTTCCGACTAGAGGAATGGCGATTCCTCCACGCCCTGCAGCGACAGAATCTTTCCGATGCCCTCCTCTCTCTGGAGAAATTCCAGGCCCTGATTCTCCATGAGCTGACCTCGGACTCCTTCTTCCGACGCCTCCAGGCCGCCAGCCAGACCAAGCTATGGGCGCAGATGGCCCGGCTTCTCCCCCAGGAGCCCCAGGTCGCCCCCCTGGTCCAAATCCTCCGGGACGCATGGGAAAACACTCCCGAGGGAGAGGCGCTCCAGGAAGCCCGGCGCCGTCCCCAACGGCAGTTGGAAGCCCTTCTCCTGGCTCCGGGAGGCGTGGACGCCCCCGCCCTCCTTCTCCCCTTCCCCGCCATGCTGGCCATGGCCGACTCCCTGGCCCTGGACAAGGCCCTCCAGGCTCCCACGCATCATCAAGAAGTGACCCTGCCCCGGGGCTTCAGTGGATTCTACACCCTCTCCACCTGCTTCTTCCTGAGCAAAACCTACTCCCAGGCACGGCTCCAGACCCTCATCGCCCTGGACAGCCTCCTTGCGTCTTGATCCTCCTCCCCTCCCCCCCCCTTTCTTTATTCCATCCCAACCCCGTCTCCCGCAGGCCGGGGGAAGTCGGTTACATTGTCCCTTTTTCCTCTGGCCCCTCCTTTTTGTCCAAGCCCTCACCAAACACCTCCATGCGACACTGGCTTCCAGTACTCCTCCTTCTCTGCGCAGCCATCCTCTGCCCCGGACAGACTCCCAACGGCTACGTCACCGGCAAAGGCGTGGCTCTTCGGGCGCTTCCGGCCTCCTACTACGAGCGTCTGGCCATCCTGCCGGAGGGCACCCCCGTGGAGATTCTCTCCCAGCGTGGGGAAGAGGGGAACCAGTGGGTGCAGGTGCGTCTGCCCGTTCCTGTCTCGGGCTGGGTCCGGGGAGCAGAAATAGATGGGGACGGCGTGGTCATTCAGGAGAGTTGTCCGGTGCACACGGGCCCGGGGGAGAATTTCACCGCCTTCCATGAAGCCCGCCAAGGCGAGGTTCTCCAGCGGGAAGGGCGGCAGGACGGGGACTGGGTGTGCGTCCAAGCCCCTTCCCAGGCCACCGCCTGGATCAGCGCCGATTTCGTTGCCCGGGGAGCGAAGTCCCTTCCTCCCGTGTCCCTCCCTTCCCAGGAAAAGCTTCCTGCCCCCGTGGCCGTGGCAGGGGATTCCTCCCTGGCGGAGCTGCAGCGTCAAGCCCAGGAGCGGCAATCCGAGGTAGAGGCCCGGAGCCGGGAGTTGCAGGGGCTTCAGGAGAAGGCGCAGAAGCTTGAGGCGGAGCGTCTTGCGGCCCAGCAGAAGGCGGAGCAGGCGGCCCAGGCCCGGCAGGAGGCGTTGAAGCAGGCCGAGGCGGAGTACCAGACCTTGGAGAGTGAACGTCAGCAAGCCCAGGCCAAGGCCCGTCTGGTCCAGGAAGATTCCCAGCGATGGGCCTCGGAGGCCAAGAAGGCGGAGGAAAAGCTTCTGAAGCTCCAGGAGGAAGCCCGGCGCCAAGAGGAAGCCTACCTGGCGGAAGCCCAGGCCCTGGAGGAGGAACGGCAACGTTCCGATGCCCTGGCGAGGGAAAGTCTGGAAAAGGTGCGCCAAGCCCAGCAGGCCCGGGACGAGGCCCTCCTCCAGGCGGCACAGCTCCAGGAAAGCATGGCTCTCTTGGAGAAGGAAGTCCAGGAGACCGCCGCCAAGGCGGAACAATTGCGTCAGCAGCGTCAGCAATGGGAGGAAGCCGCCCAGACGGAGCAGAAACGTCTCCAGGACTTGCAAGCCCAGGAAGAGCAGACCCGTCTGAAGAATGCCGCCACCCAGGAGGAGTTGACCCAGCTCCTCACCGAACGGGAGAAGCTGGAGGCCCAGTTGAGCCTGACCCGGGATGCCAGCGAGCAGGCGCGTCTTCGTCAGAGCCAGGAGCAGGAGCAGGCGCGGAAGGAGGCCCAGGAGAGCCTGGAGGCCGCCCGAAAGGAGCTGGAAGCCTTGCAGCAGCGTCAGAAGGAGCTGGAGCAGGAGCGCGCCGCCGCCCAGGAAGCGTTAGCCAAGGAGAGCCAGGAGCAGGAGCAGGCGCGGAAGGAGGCCCAGGAGAGCCTGGAGGCCGC
>JAEDMH010000204.1 GCA_016303095.1 Lentisphaeria bacterium
GCTATGGCTGCCAGAGCATCTGGGGGGAGAAGGGGACATCCGGGGCCACCAGAGCCAGGAAGGCGGCCAATTCTTCGGGCATTTGCCAGGCGGGCACCACTTTGACGGGATCCAGGGTCAAGGAGCGGGCCACCTCTTTCCGGGAAATTCCCGAGAAGCGTTCCTGCTCTTCTGTCCAGAGGAGTGGGGCATCCTTTCCGCCTTCTTTGCTCCAGGCGACCATGGCGTCCAAGAGGGCTTTGAGTTCTTGGGGATGCGCCTTTGCCCAGTGTTCATGGACGGCAATGCCGGCCCAGGGAACCTCGGGAGGGCACTGTCGCACTCTTCCGTAGTATTTTTCCAGGGAATCCACCCGATGGAAGTCCGGGGATTTATCCAGGAGCACCGTGGCGAAGGGTTCCGGGAGGAAGAGATCCTCCACCTTTCCTTCCAGCGCTTTGAGGAGGAGGGGTTTCACATCCAGGGGAAGGAGGGCGACCTCTTTTTCCCCGGTTTCCTGGAGGAGACGTTCCAGGAGGAAGCGTCCCGCCCCATCAGCCGGGGCGATGGCCACGGTTCGTCCCCGGAAATCCTGGGGGAAGGCGGCGTTTTTCCGGCGGGAGAGGAGCTGCCACTTACGCCAGCCGGTGACGGCCAGGAGCCGGAGAGGGGCACCCCGTCGGTAGGCCCGGGCAAAGCCTTCCAGGTGCCCCACCCAGAGATCCCCATCGCCGGCCAGGAGAAGGCTTTGGAAGGCCATGGTGGTGTTCCAGGGCCGGAGGGTCATGGGAAAGGCGGATGTTTGGGCGGCCAGCAGGGGTAGGATGGGGGTGGTGGCGGAGGAGGGGAACCAGACTACCGTGGGGGACTCCGGGAGGGGCTGGGCGCTCTTGGGAGGGGCAGGAGAGCATCCCCAGAGGACAGCCAAAGGCAGGAGGAGGAGGCAAAGGTGACCCATGGGGACTATTCCTCCCGACGGGTGTAGTTGGGAAAATAGCGGAGCATTTCCTGGTGGATGACCCCATTGGTGGCCAAAATGCCCTGACGGGGATAGTCCGTTCCCCCCCGCAGGTCGGTGACCTTCCCCCCCGCCTCCTGGAGGATGACCTGGGCGGCGGCATAGTCGTAGGGCTGGAGGTTCAATTCCCAGAAACCATCGGATTTTCCGCAAGCCACATAGCAGATGTCCATGGCGGCGGAGCCAAAGCGCCGAACGCACCGGCAGTGAAGACCAATATTGGCAAAGAAGGGGACGTTGTTGCCCTTGGTCCAACCGGCCCGCAAGCAGGAGAAGCCTGTGGAGACCACGGAATGCTCCAGGTCGCCGTGGGAGCGGATGGCGATGGGGCGTCCGTTGCAGAAGGCGCCTTTGCCCACCTCTCCGTAGTAGAGTTCGTCCAGGGCGGGAGCGTAGACGGCCCCCGCCAAAGGCTTTCCCTCCTTCCAGAGAGCAATGGAAGTACACCAGTAGAGCTGCCCTTCAAAGTAGGAGACCGTGCCGTCGATAGGATCCACGATCCAGCAGTATGGACTGTCCTTGCCCTGGGATTTTCCTGTCTCCTCCCCGTAGAAGCGGTGCTCCGGGAATCGGGCTTCCACGGCTTCCCGGATATGGCGTTCCGTGGCCTGGTCCGCCACCGTCACAATGTCTCGCACCGTGGCCTTGCAGGAGACATCTCCCTCCTGGATTTGGGCTTGGAGAGAGAGGGCGAGCTTGCCGGCCTGGACGGCCAACTGGGAGAGGAAGGGCTGGAGATTTTCCATGGGAGGAGAGGGTAGGGGAAAAAGAAAAACGCCGCAGAGCGCTGGCTATGGCTCATGCGGCGTGAAGATTGGCAATCCCAACGGGAGTCGAACCCATATTTACAGGATGAGAACCTGTTGTCCTAACCATTAGACGATGGGATCCTGTTTGATTCAGGAAACGGCGTTACTCTAATGCCCTTCCTGGGGATTGCAAGAAGGTTGACAGAATTTTTCGCAAAAATCCGTAGACAGGAAGGGCGCCTGCTGCGCAACACGGAGATGCCCTGCGGGGCCACGGAAGCCACGGAAGGCCCGGCAAGCCGGGCACACAGAGGACACGGAGATTTTATACTAAACGTCATAAAGATTTGCGATTATATTCGGCATAGCCGACGCAAGT
>JAEDMH010000078.1 GCA_016303095.1 Lentisphaeria bacterium
TCCCTTCACCCCCGTCTAGCGATCCTCCCACCCCTGCCGGGGTTCAGGAGGATCTGCCCCCCTTCCCCCCGCAAGCGGGGGAAAATTCCTATCAATCCCGGGCGGGACGTGCGGGGGGCAGGTCCCGCCCTCTCCGTTTCTTCCGTGCGCCGCGCAGCGGCGTTTCCGTGGTCTCCGTGTTTCCAATCTCCGTGTGTTCCGGGGTGCAGCCCGCAGGCGCCTTCGTGTTTCACCGATTCACGCGTTTTTCCCTACTTTCTCCGTCCCATGAGTCGGAGGAGATAGAGGAACATATTCATGAAATCCAGATAGAGGCTCAGGGCTCCCAGGACGGCGATGCCGGAGTGGTTGAAGCCATTTTCGTGGAGGACTTTCAGCTTCTGGGTATCATAGGCGGTGAGTCCGGCGAAGACCACCACGCCCAGGATGCTGAGGGCCAGATCCAGGCCGGTGGAATGGAAGAAGAGATTGAGAATTCCGGCCACGATCATGCCCAGCAGGACCATGAAAAGGAGATTTCCCCAGCTGGTGAGATCCCGTTTCGTGATGACGCCGTAGGCGGACATCAGGGCGAAGGTGAGGGAGGTGGTCAGAAAGACCTGCCAGATGGAGCCGATGTGATAGCCATAGAAGATCACGGAGAGAGTGAGGCCATTGAGGATGGAATAGCCAAGGAACCCCAGGAACGCCAGGATGGCGGGGATTCTGGTGGCGGCCCAGGAGAGGGCGAAAACCAGGACGATTTCCCCGATGGCGCAGGGAAAGAGCATGGACGCCAGCTTGTCGGGAGCGACGGACTGATAGGTTTTCCAGGCCGTCACTGCCGTGAGCAGCAGCCCCAGGGTCATGATGCCATACACCTTGTTGATAAAGCCGATTTCCAGCAGGCCAAACTGCTGGCGATCCATGGATTCCGGATAATTCCCTTGGAAATTCATTCTTGGATTCTCCTTCGTGTTTTGCGGGACAGCGGAAGCTGCCGCTGTTCCCATGCTACAGATTTTCCCCGTCTTCTTACGCCAGGAAAGACGGGCAAGGAAAGGGGCTTCAGGGGAAAGCCTGGCTGATGAACCCGCCGCCCAGAAGCAAATCATCCTGGTAGAAGACCGCCGCCTGCCCGGGGGTGACGGCATGGATGCCCTGGGGGAACTCCGCCCGGACACCCCCTTCGGGCAGGGGAGTGAGGAGACAGGGTTCGGGGCGTTGCACCGAGCGCACCTTCACCTGGCAAGCCAGAGGGGCCTCCAGGCCAGGGAGGGAGACCCAGTTCATCTCATCGGCGGTCAGGGCATGATGGAGCACCAGCTCCTGGCCCCCCAGCACCACCCGGTTCCGGCAGGGATCGATGGCGGTCACGTAGAGGGGACGGGTGGAAGCCACCCCCAGCCCCTTCCTCTGGCCGATGGTGTATTTCCAATATCCGGTATGACGTCCCAGCACCTTTCCGGTTCCCGCCTCCACAATCTCTCCGGGGCGATCCTCCTCCCCGATGAGTTCATTGGCGTCTCCACTGTAGAAATCCTGGCTGTCCTGCTTTTCCGCCACATCCAGTCCCGCCTCCCGGGCCAGAGTTCTCACCTCTTCCTTGGAGAGTCCCCCCAGGGGAAAGAGCTGATGGCGCAGCTGCTCCTGGGTAAGTCGGCAGAGGAAGTAGGATTGATCCTTGGGCAGGCACGTGGCCCGGAGGAGGCGCATCCGGCCATCGGGTCCTTCCTCCACTCGCGCGTAGTGCCCGGTGGCGAAGGCATCAAACTCCAGGCCCGCTTCCCGAGCCAAGCGGGGAAGCATGCCGAATTTCACCCGTCCGTTGCATTGAACGCAGGGATTGGGGGTGCGCCCCGCCAAATACTCCCTTCGGAAGTAGGCGATGACCTCCTTCTCGTATTCCGCCGAGCAGTCAAAGACGAGAAAGGGGATTCCCAAGGATTCGCAGACCGCCCGGGCGGCCGCCTGGGACACCTCCTCCCCGGGCCCAAAGCAACTTTCCCGTTCTCCTCCCCGATAGGGGGAATCTTCCTTCCACAAGGCCATGGACACCCCCGTCACCTGATGTCCCTGGCGGTGCAGAAGCACGGCCGTCGTGGAGGAATCCACGCCGCCGCTCATGCCAACAATGATCTTCATGGTCTTGATGCTGATTCTCCGGGGAAACGCCAGGCGCTTCCCCCGCACACTCATTTCTCTACGGGGTCACCAGACCGTCCTTGGGCAGAAGGCGCATGTGGACTTCCCCCGGCTTCAATGCCCGGGACTCTGGCGCAACGGGGATCCAGCCCTCCTTCCCCATGGTGTAGACCGGGGAGTCTTCCTGGGGGAAATGGGGAGACAGGGGCCCCAGGAGATGCCAGCCCCTCTCCAGAAGACGTTCTCCCTGGTCCGTCCATCCTCCCGTCAGCGTCTTGGCACCGGGGCTGGCAAAGCGGACGAAATACCCCTCCCCCGGGATCAGGGAGGATCCAAGGAAAGGCTGGAATCCATTCTGACGCCAGCAGAACCAGGCCTCCGCCGGCAGATCCTCCGGGCGAATGCCCTCCATGGGCACAGAGAGGAGATTCCAGCCCCTCTTCCAAGAGAGGGTGAAGGACTCCTCCACAGGCGCCAGGAGAACACGGCGGCGGAGTTGTATTCCCTGTTCCTGGGTGAAGAGAGTGGCCCCCAGGGCGATTTCCCCCGTGGCTTCCGGAGAGGGGGTGACCGTCAAGGTCAGGAAAGGATTTTCGGCAGGAGAAGCCAGCCAGAGGAGATCCAGGAAGCCTTCTCCCTGGCGGCAGAGTGCGCCGCTTTCCTCCTGCCCCTCCCAGCGTCCCTCTCCCTCCTCCCAGGAGAGTCGAGCCAGGGCATAGGCGGGAAGGTTCCGTCCCAGGAAAGAGAGAGATTCGGGGATGCCCGGCAAGAAACGGCCCTGTTTTGGCAGAGGAAGAAGCAGGGGAAGAGAGGAGGCGGTCAAGTGGGGGGACGTTCCCTCCTCCCACCCCTCCGCCTGGAACCCCAGGGAGTCCGGCGCCAAGGGCAGGAAGTAGTTCCCCTGGGAATCCGCAACCGCGGAAAGGCCGTCTTCCCGGCGGAAGGCCCGGGCGTAGGGAATGGGTTCCCCCGTCTCCTCATCCCGCACAGTGCCCCCCTGCCCCTCCTCTACCACTTCCAGCAACGTCTGCAGGTATGCGTTGGCTTCCTGGCGCGCCTGGGCATCCAGAGAAAGTTCCAGGGAGGGGATTTCCAGATATTCGTCCACCCACTGGGGGAATCGTCCGGCAGAGGGATAGCGTTGGGAGAAGGTGCCAGGCGTGGGCAGTCCCCCTTTCCTGGCCCAGGCCTCTCCCAGAGCCTGGGCAGTTCCCTCGGCGCAAGAGAGTGACGTGTCTCCTTGTTTGAGGAGGACGACTGCCGTGGGATGCCGAAGGGTCAGCCAGCGGATCACCGCCAGCTGTTCTGCCTGGGGAGGCAAGTAGAGGGTTCCCTGGCAGGAGGGATGGGGCCATGATTTCTTCCATCCCAAGGGGTCCCCCTGGGCCAATGTGCCAGCCTTCACGGGAAAGCCCCACTCCAGTTCCACACCCTGGGCATTCTGGGGCTTGCCCTCCTGGTATCCCTCGGGATTCAGCAGGGGAGCCACCCAGAGGACGCATCGTTCCAGCGCCTTCCCCAAGGCGTTTTCCCCCTCTCCGTTGCGCGCCTGCCAGGCCGCTTCCAGAAACGCCATCAGCGTCCCCACGGAGGCGGCGTCCTCTCCCGCGAGTCCCGCGCACAGGGCAATCTGGGGAAGGGGAGCCCCATCCCCTGCGGCCTGCTCCTCTTCCTGGAAGGAGACACGGAGCGCCACGAGAGGTTCTCCCGAGGCGGTAGTTCCCAGGCGGGAGAGGCGGAAGAAGGGCCAGCCACTGCGGCTCATCTCCTCCATGCGTTCCCGAATCTCCCCAGCGCTTCGGGCGGGGCTCTCCGGCACGAACGGCGAAACCTCATCGGCCTGGATGTTCTTTGCCACAAGCCAATCCTGCTCCTCCCCATTGGCGCGCACCACAAAACTCTCCGTCCCTCGGGAAAGAAGGGGAAGCCCCGCCCCTGCCGCCGCCGCCAGGGCGGAATCCGTCAAGGGCAGCGTCACCTTCTCCATGCGCGGGGAAGGCACTTCTCCCGCCTCCGTCGCCTCTTCGGAGTCCCCCTCCCGGGGAGGCACTCCCTCCTGCCACTGGCGGACCGCCGCCGCCAACAAGGCCTGGGCCTCCTGGGATTCCTCCTCTCCGGCATACTCTTGCCGCCAGAGAGAAAGCCATTGGACCATCTCCTCGTTGGTGACCACCCCATCCCCGTTGCTGTCGGTCAAGGGGATGCGAAATGCGCGGAGAGGAGCGGAGCCGTCCAGCACTCGGATTTCCCCCCAGAGCGCCCCTTTCAGGATCGTGGGGCTCAGGATGACTTCCCCCGCCTCGTCCGTCCGCCCGGCACAGAGCTCCCCCTGCTGCTCCAGAGCCACGATGCTCTGGGAGACAGCCCGGGTCTCTCCCTCTTCCCCCGGCAGTCCGGTCACCTGGCAATGGAGTTTTCCCTCCTGCCATCGATACGCCACCTCCAGGGGACTTTGGCGGCCCACCCGCAGGAGAGCGGAGGGGTCTCCCAGGAAAGCAATGCTCCAGGCATGATAGATGGCATCTTTCGCCGTATATCCGCCGTTGACCATGGTAGTTCCTTCTTGCTTGGCCTCCTGGTAGGCGGCACGGTAGTTCTCGCAAAAGGCCAAGGACTCCACCATGCCCCGGGCCGCATAGGCCCCAGTGGTGGCCAGACGATAGGGCCCGCGGCTTTCCGCCACGGACTCCCCAAAGGAATCCAGCTGAACAATGGTGGGATCCCAGAAGGTGGTGGCGCTGCCCATCACCGCGCCCAGGGCGGCAAAGTCGCCAGCCGCGTTCTCAAAGAGAGCCTGGCCCAGGGGGAAGTAGGAATCGGAGCATTCGTCTCCTCCCTCGGCCATGGCGTGATCCAGGCGCCCCGCATCGCAGACCGGCGTCATCCAGAAGGCGGCCCGCCCGGCAGGGGACAGAGTCTTGGCGATGAGGGAGTGGAAGTTGGTGGTTTCGAAGGAAAGACAGTGCCCATGGCCTAGATAGAGAAGCAGGGAGGCCCCCTGATTCAAGGCCGCCGCCACTTCCTCCGGGCAGTGGAGATTCCCTGTGGAAGGCTCCGGGAAGGAGGCTGAGGACGCTAGAATCCCCGCCTCCTCCATGAGGGTTTTCTGGCGGGACACATTCTCCCAGTCGCTTTTCCCCTGATAGGGCCAGCAGATCGCCGTATCCGCCGACCCAAGATAGATTCCCCGGCGCGTCCAGGCATCCTGCGCTTCCGCCCCCTGTTCGTAGCGCACCAGTCCCGTCAAATAAGCCTCCAGGGAGTTCAGATCCCCCACGGGGAGGCGTCCCAGGAAAAGGTCCGGATAGGCCAAATCCCCCTCTCCCGCCAGGAGGGCGTAGGGAACATCGGTGCAGTTTTCCCGATAGGGCGTGAGGGGATAGGAGTCGGCGGAGGAGAATTGGTAGGGGGGAATTTGGCGCAGATCACCCAGAATGAGGAGATGGGTTGCTCCTTCCCGCTCATACCAGGTGCGGGCCTGTTGGAGGACGGCATCCCGTCCTTCTCCCGTTTCCTGGGGATAGGAGGCCTCCAGCACCTTCCATCCCAGGGAGCGTCGCCACTGGAGATATTGTTCCAGGGCCTCCGAATCCTTCCAGGCAGAGGGAATCAAGACGCCCAGAGTGCCCACGGGAGAGGCCTCGTCCGCCAAAAACTCTTCCCCGTTCACGAAGAAACTTCTCTGAAGTCGGGCGAAATCCTGCTGGGCATCCGCCTGGGGGTGTTCGGTGGCGGTAGAGCGAAGCACCAGCACTCCCCGGGTAGCCATGCGGTAGACCCCCTTCTGGAAATCGTATTGACAGGGAACCAGGCTGACGGTGGTTCCCTGGATGTCCCGAATCTGATAGGCGGGAGAGAGCCAGGCGGCAGGAAGGCCATCCTGGCCCACAGTGCCATACTCCGCCGGAATCTCCTCCAGAGCGAGGGATTTCTTTCTCGGCTCTGAGGAGAATTGAGGACCCGTTCCCGGCTTGGGCCAGGGCGCGGGACGCTCCTCCACCTCCTCGGCTCTCCATTCCACGGAAACCTCCGATCCGGGAAGAGTGCCATAGGAGAGAGAAAACCAAGGAAGCTGGGGCTGCCCCGCACAATTCCGCAGGGGAGTCCCCTCTACCTGAAGCACGCTCCATAAACGCCCTTCCTCGTCTCTCTCCTCCCCTAGGGTATACTCCGGCAGAGAAAACTCCAGGACACACTGGGACGGAGTGCAGGAGAGAATCCGAAACGCCCCTCCTCGCCCCCTTCCTCCCTCCGGAACAAGCCGCTCCCGGCCATCCTCCTTCCCTCGATCCCACTCTCCTGCCACAGGCGGCAACGCCTCCACAGGCACAGGAAGCCCTCCCGCAACGGGCGCACCCCCGCCAGAAACGCCCCCTTCCCCCTGGCGCATCCCCTTCCCCCCTCTCACCAAAAGGAAAAGAAGTCCTAAGAATATCAGGAAAATGCAAAGGACGATTCGTCTCATCTGTTTCCTCTCCTTCCCCGAATTAGGGAAAAACCTGTCCTTTTCGCCGGGAGGGAAAGATCCCGGCGAAAGGCCTCGGCGGAGTTGTTTCCTTCTCCGCCACTCTCCCCCCTCAGGAGGTCCGTCCCCTGGTCAAGAAAAGACGTCCCCCCTTTCCTCCCCCTTCCCCAGGCTCCCTCATCGTTCAAGAAAGGGGAAGGAGGCGAGGGAAGCTACTCCTCAATTCTCTCCGTGTAGGGAGTATTGGGGCGCAGCATGGTCTGGGAATCCGCTTCAAGTGTCTGGAAGAATTCCATGGCATGGAGATTCTGCTTCTCGACCAGGAGCCGCTCCTGCACTTTTTCCCGTTCTTCCTTCTGGCTGTCATCCTGGGCAGGCACCACCCGGTCGGAGACGTAAAGCAGTTGGTATCCCACGGGAATCACCACGCTCTGGAACCCCTGGCCCAAGGAGAAGGATTGCTCCGCACGGCAGGGGGCCAGCAGGACGCCGGGCTTCGTCACCTTCTCCAATTCCGCAACACACTCCTGCAGGGAGATGTGCTTGGACTGCTCCACGGAGGAAATCACCGCCGTCCGATTGGCGATGTCATTGAGGCTGAAGCTGGGCAGGGCCGTGAAGGACAGCTCGCCCGCCGCCTGGGCCAAATCTCCGCCATTCTCCGCCAGGGCCTTCTCCAGACGGCTCTTTTCCCCGTTGGCCCGGGCCAGGGCCACTTCCATCCGCTTGGTCTCCAGATAGCTCTGCTCCAGGATTCCGTAGGCATCCTCCTCCGTGGCGGGATCGGTGAGACGAGGCTCCTCCACGGCCAGAAGTCCCAGGACATAGCAGTCATCCAGGCCGAAAACGGCGTGGGAGATGGGATTGGATTTCCCCGTCTTGTAGAGGGCGGCCATCAATTCGCTATTGGCGGCATCCAGCTGGGTGCGGGGATCCCACTTCTCCACGACCTGGAATTTGGCCTCGGGAATCTGCTCCGCCATCTCCTCCATGAGGGCAGCAACCCCGGCCTCCGCCGAAGCCTCTCCCGACTTCTCCTGAGACTTCCACCAGGCCTCGGAAAGGGCGGCGGCAAAGGATTGGGCGGCCTCCTCGGCCAGCTTCCGGGCCGCCTGGGCCCGCAAATCCTCCACCAGACGCTCCCGCACTTCCTCCAGGGTCTTTCCCTCAAACTCCACAGAACGGGCCTGGAAGGCCGCCTCCACCGCCGACGCCTCAGGTTCGGCAACGGCCCCCGCATAGGCGACGGGGGGGAAGGTGACCTGGGCAAAGCTACGGAGTTCGGGCACATAGAAACGCTGAGTCAAGGCGAAATCCACCTTATCCGCCGCCGCAGACAAGGCCTGCTGCCTCTGGGCCTGGGTGAGGCTCCCATTCTTTTCCACCTCCTTCTGGCAGGCCACGAAAGCCTCGTAGGGCCCCTTCACCTTCTCCTGGAAGAAGGCCAGGGCGCGCTCCCGGAGGATGGCGGCGGAAACCACCCGGCGCAGAGCATCCTGCTCCGCGCCCTCCAGCACAGGCAGCGCCTCAGGCATCTGGGTGGGCTGCTGATCCACCACCATGGCCACGGCCACAAAGGCATCCGTGGGAATCATGGAAGTGACGCCGCCGGGTTCTCCCACATTGCGGATGGCCTCCGCCAAACGGGGCTGGCTGCCCAGACCCTGGATGGCGTTGCCCAGGGAGACCATGCCCGTGGGCATGACCACGGCGCCTTGGCGCTCCGCCTGACTGCGGAATCTCTCCACCCGATCCTGGAGCTTCTCATCTTGCACAGGCACCTGAAACTCCCGATAGAGATCCAAAACCAGCGTCCGGGCGCGGGCACGCACCCGCTCCTGGGTCAATGCCTGGCGAATCTCCTCCTTGACCTCCCCCAGCTCCTTGCCCTGATACACCGTGTTCTTGTTGGTCTCATAGCGCTGGGCAATCTCCTCCTCCGAAGGCTGGGCCTGCGCCCCCATCTCTTGGGACATCCGATCGTAGCGCAACACCGCCACCAGGGCATTCCGGGAATCGGGCAGGCGAATCTCCCCGCGGCGCTCCTGGAAGTACTTCTGAATCTCCTCCTCCGTGGGCTGGGCATCCTGGGGCTGAACCGCCACCGTGGCACATTGGAGAGTGTATTGGGCCAACTGGGCCTCCAACTCCTCCCCCGTGACAGTCACTTCGCCACGCACCTGCTCCATGACCCGCTCCATGACAATGGTCTCCCGCACCACTTGGTCAAAGACCACGGGAATGATCCCCAGGACGGAACCGCTGGTCTTCAGCAATGCCTCGAATTTCTCCTTGGAAAAGTTCCCCTTCTCATCCAAAACCAGGGGAATCTTCTGGATGCGAGCCTGCAAATCGGCATCCCCAATCCCCTTGTCCAATCCCTTCTCCTTCCCATAATGGAGGAGACGCATCCGGTTGAGGGTCTCCTGGAAAAGAGCCTCCCCCTGGCTGGAGAAGGTCTCCCCAAAGAACTGGGGATTCTGGAACCACAGGCCCAGGGTGGTCTTGGCCATCTCCTTCTGCATCAGCTCCACCTCCAAGGTCTTGCCATACATCGTCCCAAAGTCTTTCAGCCTCTCCTGCCCCCCGCCCATGCTGCCCGGGGTCACGAAGATCACAAAGGTGGCGATGATCACAATCAGCAAAACGAAATAGGTCAGCTTCGCGTGCTTTTCAAAGTACCGGTTGAAGTGGGAGATGAACATGTTGCTAGAGGAATGGTTCCTTAAAGGGGATCAGGAAAAAAAGGGGGGGGAAGGAAGAAAGCGGGGGGGGAGGGAGAGGGCTCTCCACGGGATCAGCGCAGGGCCTCTATGGCGCGCCGGTAGTCCCCGTCCGGGCAGCGGAAGACGCTGGAGCCGGCCACCAGGACATCTGCCCCGGCCTCCCGGCATAGCGCCGCCGTGGCCGCCCCTACGCCTCCATCCACTTCCAGACGAATGGGCTTGCCCAGGGCATCAATGGCCTTCCGGAACTCCCGAATCTTGGGAAGCTGATCCTCCCGGAAGGACTGTCCCCCGAATCCCGGCTCCACAGTCATCACCAACACCATCTCCACCTCCTCCAGATAGGGAAGGAGAGCGGAGGCAGGGGTGCCAGGGCGCAGGGAGATTCCCGCCGTGCATCCCAATGCATGGATCGCCTGGATGACCTGGGAGGGCTGGGAGACCGCCTCCACATGGAAGGTGATGTGATCCGCCCCCGCCGCCTGGAAACGGGGCGCATAGGTCAGGGGATCGGAAATCATGAGATGCACGTCGAAGAGCATCTCCGAAAGGGGCCGGAGGGCCTTCACCAAATCCGCGCCAAAGGAGAGATTGGGAACGAAATGCCCATCCATGATATCCAGATGCAAGGCCTCCGCCCCCCCCTTCTCCACAGCGGCCACTTCCGTGGCCAGGGTGTCGTAACGGGCGGCCAGCAGGGAGGGAGCGACCCAAGGACGTCCGAAGGGAAGTTGGTTCACCTTGCGAAGAGGACGGGTTCCAGACATTGGGCGAGGAGGAAAGTTGACGGTGAAGTGAGGAGAGAAACAAAAAGACGGCCCCGCGGAGGCGTGGCCGTCTTGACCGGAATGCTGCAGGGTCCGATGGCCCTTGATCTCACAAGAAAGCGCAGGGGGGAGTCCCCTGGAAATCCATCAGGGCTTTTCCACCTTGCCGGCGCGGATGCAGGCGGTGCAGACGGTGATGCGCTTCACGCCGCCATTGACCAGGGCGCGCACGCTCTTCAGATTGGGCTTGAACTCACGCTTGGTGTTCTTCACCACGTGCATGCCGATACCGCCCTTCTTCTTGGCCAAACCGCGCCGAGTGATGTGACCGCCGCTGGTCTTGTGCTTGCCGCAAATCTCGCAGATTGCTCCCATGATGTCTTCCTCTCGTTCAGTGAATGGTAATGATAGGGAATGAAACAGAAAGTGGTGGGACGGACGGGATTCGAACCCGTGACCACTGCATTAAAAGTGCAATGCTCTACCGACTGAGCTACCGTCCCAGAAAATCGCCTTGCCCGGGGGAATAAGGTGAAACTCCCTCTCCCCGCCCCCGGCAACCGGGAGAAACTCTCCCAAGCCTGTCTGGCCTCAGCTAGGCGGGCTGGTGCGGAGAACTGCTTAATATACTTCCCTCGGAGAGATTTTTCCACCCCACTCTCCGTTTCCCCCAATGCTCCCACCCCCCGTGGAGGAAGCATGGGGACACGGAAGTGCGTTGCCGCGGAAGGAGGTCGGGCAGGTCGCTGGCCTGCGGGAGCAAGTCAGACACGCAGAGGGCGGGTAGATCCTCTCGATCCTCTGGGGAATCGAGCCCCGAGAAAAATCCCCCCGTCAGCGGCGGGAGGATCGCAAGACA
>JAEDMH010000079.1 GCA_016303095.1 Lentisphaeria bacterium
CGCCAGCGAGAACCCCCGGCGCCTGGGGCGGATACATGGTACACTACCATCACTGGATGATAGCTATGATGGTATAACCAAAACGATAGTCTTTTCAACTCTTATTGCTGTCCTTCTATTTTGGCAATGAGTTTATTTGCCCAAGAGATTGCCTCATCAGCCGTCTGAAGAATGGGAAGACTGCCTTTGGCATTCTGGTATAGTTCATCCCATTCAGCTCCCTTGACGATTGTGGGAGGCCACGCATGCATCCGTCTGTAATCGAATAAGCGACGGCATTTTGACCGAACCTCCTTCATGTCAAGTTCGGAATGAGCGACAATGAGCTGGAGGTCAACGAGGTCGTGCGCGCGTTCGCTTCCACATTCAGATACTGCATGGAGTTTCTGGACAATCTGATGGGAGAGCCTCATCACATGTATTGGCTTAGGGCGGGGCAAAGACAGAGTCTCAAACACTGCCGCTAAGTCTTCGGAAAGAATTTCCTCGAACTCGTCTGCATAGCCAATCTCATTATGGCCAATTTCCATGCGGATGGTTTGCCAGGGGCGACCGCAGTAGTGCAGCTTGATGTCAAAGGGCATCATGATGTAGGCAGAGGGAACGTGCTTCGGCTTCGGCGGCGGGATCATGACGAGCTTCCCAGTGAATCCATTCCAGCCACTGGTCAAAGAGGTCTCCAGCAACCGAAGGTATTCTCCAAGCTCCATCATTCTGGCTGTATCCATGTCTCTGGTATAGCGTGTGGCTTGGCCGCCATAGCGGAACATCAGCGCACTGCCGCCCTTTACGACACCGTCGGGAAGCATCTGGGCAACGATGACATTGCCCATCGCACGGGAAAGTCGCACCGTGTCTTTATCCTTAAAAAGGGAGTTTATGGCTTTGATGAGGTTGGCACAAGTATTGGGGCGATTCATAAGGGAAACTCTTTTTTGAGTGCTTCAACTTCTGTGAGGCCAAGAAGACCCTTCTGTTCCGCCTCGCCCACAGCCTCCGCCAGACGGTGCGTCATGACTTTCCCCTTGCAATGTCTGAAGGCTTCTGCCAGTGGTTGACAACGGATGCCATTGAAAAAATCCTGCGGGGGGGCGCCCTGAAGCCGAATAAGATTGATCCAGACAGGCAGCTCTCTGCGTACACGGCGTGTCGTCGCAACCTCTATTTTCTCGGGGTTCACCATGGCCAAGTTGTGCATCGCCAAAACGCTTTCCCCCCAGATCATGGCATCGTGGCCAACCGTTGCCAACGCTTCCGCATAGCGGTCGTATTCCGTAGGTAGATAATGCACGAGGCGGTAAACGCCTCGCCAACACTTCTCCAAACGCCCGATTTTTACCCATTCGAGCAAGTCCTTGAGGCGGACACCAAGTTCCACAGCCTGGGCAGACGTGATCAGCCCATAGTTGGAAATCGCCGTGGAATTGATGATGTCATAACGCTTCATATGTCAAATTATACCCTATTTGGGGGTTGTTCTGACATTAGTTTAGTATTGATTCAGAAGTCTGCAACTGGTTTCGTCAAAACTTGGAAAACAGAAAATGGGACCTGAATTTCCTGGGGGGATCCTCACGATCCCCTCCCCGCTGGCTTCCCCGGAAACCACTTCCCTGGGCAGGCTTTCCCCCGCCCAGGAACGCCCCCCACGGGGTCTGTCTTTTGGAAACAACTCGTTGATTCTCTTGTATTTCTAGTTTCTAGAATCTCTCGATTTCTCGTTCCTCTCGCCTCTTGCTCTTCTCCCCTTCAGAAGGTCAGACTTTTGTCGCTTGACGAGATGGAATTTTCTAGGAAGGTGGTATCTGCTCGGAAGTTTTCTCCGCGAATGATTTCGGTCATTCCTTGTCCGTGCTGCCGGTAGCGTTGCGGGGTGCAGCCTACCAGTTTGCGGAATTGTCGGGAGAAGTAGAGGGGGTCGGGAAAGCCACAGGCATTCGCCACATTGGCGATACTCTTCTCCGTATGGAGGAGGAGTTCCATGGATTTTTTGATACGGAGTCGGAGGAGCCATTGGAGAGGGGAGGTATGGAACTCCCGTTTGAAGTAGGCATGGAAGGAACTCAGAGACATGTGGGACAGCTCCGCTAGCTTTTTCAAGTGTATGGGGCTGTGGTATTTCTGCATCATGTATGCCACCGCGTTATGGATGCTTCCGTGGATCGTGGGTGGGGAGGCAGTGCTAGGATTATCCAGAAGTTTACTTAAAAGAAGGCCCACGTAGGAGGTGAGAAGCAGTTGATTCTGACTATGCTTCCGTTGATTTTCCAAGGCTATGTGCTGTAGGATGACATCGAATTCAGCGATTTGCCAGCTTTCCAACCGGAGTTTGGGTTGTTGTTCCAGATTCTGAAAGAAGGAGGAATATCTCGGGAGGAGCTTCAGTTGCCGCTGGAGAAATCGGAAAACTCTTTTCCCAAACATGAAATTTTGGAGTACCAAGTGCTCGAAATCCTGGTAGCGGTGTTTCTTGCCCGGGGGAATCAGATAGACCTGTCCTGGCGCGAGAGGGTAGGAATGCTCCTCTAGCCAGTGGATGCCTTCCCCTCCTAGGACAATGACCAACTCGTAGTAGTCGTGGCTATGGGAACGGGTGGAGTTGGTCAGCGCTCCGTCGGGATTTCGATAGTGGATGGATTTTATGGCCGCCACCTGGTTGCCTTTTCCTGCATATTTCTCCAGGGTTAGCCGCCGAGCCTTTTTATCTTCTTTTGTCTGTGTGGTTGCCATGAAAGAGAATATAGTCCACAAAGAAACACGGCCAGGAATGACTTTCCGCCAGGAGCAGAATAAATCCAATTTTTGTCCATGTAATTTGGAGAATCATACATTTTTTACTGTGGGGGGTGATTTATACTTAGATTGTGCCCGAGAGAAGAAAGGGAGAAGAGTTTCTGCCTCCTTTCGTCTTCCCGCCCCTTTGGGAAAAGAGGTTTGGGATAGGGGTGCCCCTCTTTTCCTCAGCGACTAGGAGTCTACGGTTGTGTTTCCTCTTCTGTCCATGTCTTCTGTGACCTTTCCCCAGGATTTTCTCTTTGGTACGGCGACAGCGAGTTACCAGATAGAGGGGAACTGCATTCATAGCCAACTCTGGGAGGATGAGCGAAAGCAACCCGAACGCTTTCCTGACAAGAGTGGCAACGCCTGCCATTTCTGGGAACTCTATCCCCAGGACATAGAGCTCTTTCATTCCCTGGGGTGGAAGGTCTTTCGGATGTCCATGGAGTGGTCCCGTCTGGAGCCTGAGCATGGCGTTCATGATGAAAAAGCCTTGGCGCGTTACCTGGACATGCTGGAGCGGGTGGCAGGGCATGGCATACGCGTGTCCATGACGCTGGACCATTGGAGTCGTCCTCTGTGGTTTGAAAAGGAGGGAGGATTTCACAAGCGGGAGAATCTTCGTTATTTCCTAGATTACATCAATTACATTGTCCCCAAGGTCAAAGACTACGTGGATAGTTGGATTGTGTTAAACGAATTCACGAACGATGGGATGGACCGGAAGAACTTTGGCATTCTGAAGAATCTGACCGTGGCCCATGGGTATGGATACCATGCGGTGAAGCAGCATACCCACGCTCCGGTTTCCAGCACCCATGCTTTGATTGCCTGGGCGGCGGAAAACCCACAGGATTCCCTGGATCGCCTGGCGGCGCAGATGCGGGATTGGTCCACCAATGCCTACGTTTTGCATGCTCTGAAGACGGGGGAGATGGTGCTCCCCTATATGGATGGCGAGTATCTTCCCGAGTTGAAGGGGAGTTATGACTTCTGGGCAATCAACTACTACACTCGCCACTATGCCTCGGCGCGGAAGGGGGACATGTCTGGCGAGCGCTATCCCCACAACCGATTCCGCATGATTGACAGACCCTTCTTCTTGGAGGAGTTTTATCCCGATGGGCTGGTAGAGCAGCTTCCCCGGTTTCAGGACAAGCCCATCTGGATTTGCGAGAATGGGGTCTGCGCCGAGGATGATCGCTTCCGCATTGTCTATCTTGCCCAGCATTTGATGGCCTTGCGGGAGGCCATGAGGCGGGGCTGCGATGTCCGGGGGTATCTGCACTGGTCCGCCATGGACAATTGGGAATGGGGATCCTTCAAGCCGCGGTTTGGGCTAGTGGGCGTGGACTTTGAAAGTCAGAAACGTACGGTGCGTCCCAGTGCCCTTTTCTACAAAGAAATCATAGCTCACAGTGGCATCACCGAGGCCATGGTGGAGAAATGGCTTCGTCCCCTCTGCGATTTCAAGACGTACCCCATTCGGTAGAGCGGTCCGAAGGGGCCTCCATCCCGTCGGGGGATGGCCTTTGATTTTTCCTTTGCGACTTATCCTGCGTTTCCGTGCTTTTCCTACAACATTCCCAGAACATGGAGAAAAAATGAAACATCATTCCTTCACCCTCATTGAATTGCTTGTGGTCATTGCCATCATTGCGATTTTGGCGGCAATGCTTTTGCCTGCCCTTTCCAAGGCCCGCGCCAAGGCCCGCGCCATCAGTTGCGTCAACAATCAGAAACAGTGTATTCTGGCCACGTTCCTCTATTTGGATGACAATGAAGAAGTGGCGTGGATGAAGGGGAATGGAGCTGGCTTCCAGTGTCTTCTTCCTTGCATGGCCTTGGGCATTTCCGTGGGCAGCTGGGAGTTCGATACCCTGCCAAAGTACTTGCCGGATTTTGGGGTCATGGCTTGCCCCGCCATGAAGCGCCCCTCTGGGGTAAAAACGTACGACAATGAAGGGCGGGCTTTTACCGAGTGTTACGGAGTGCCGGCTTATGCGAAACAAGGAGACAGCAACTCGGCTTATTATACCAACAACTACTGGCCTGATGGCCAGGCTTATATGAACCTTCCCGCGGGCTATGGAGAGGGATGCGTGGTGAACTTCAAGGGAATCAAGTCTCCCTCCCAGTTCACGGTCTACTTTGATTCCTGGAACGCCTTCACCTCCAAGCAGAGCGCCTGGATTACCATGTGTGGGGCTGGCGGAGTCTATATCAACTTTGTCCACGAGGGAAAGTGCGGCATCTCCTATGCCGATGGCCATGTCTCCCTGGAAGGAATCAACGTGGCCAGGGATTGGGCCAGCGCGGGATACATCTATGACGGCATGGTCTGGTATAGCGGGATTGCCGTAGGTCTGTAGAGGTCTGCCGCCTTCCCCGGAGGCCGGGAAAAGTTCCTGATGGTTTTTCCTGCGCCTCCTTTCCTGCTGTTTCTCCCCTCGCTAACAAAAACTCCTCTTGATTCACCTTTTGCTTTCTTCTCCTATGCGCCTTTCGTCTTCTTTTCTTCCTCTTTCCCTGCTTCTCTTTTTTCTTGCTTTGTCAGGATGTGTTTCCAAGGCAGAGGCCTTGCCTCCGGGCAGGCTTACTGCCTCCTGGAATGTCCGGGAAGGTCTCCGCGACGCAAGGGGCATCCTTGGATATGTGGGGGAAGAAGAAGAGAATCTCCGTTTTGAGTTGACGCCGGGATGGGCCGATGAGAATCAGCCCATGCTTCTCAAGTTAAAGGCGTCCCCTGAGGCGAAGGGAATAGTGCCTAGACTGGCGTCGGCGGACGGTGCACCGGTGGAGGTGGAGGTTCATTGGAAGGGCAGGTGGGGAACCCTGGAGATTCCCCCCCATTCCCCCGTGTTTTCCCTAGAGGTTCCTCGGGGCAGTCTGGAGTCTCTGGTTTTGGAATACCATGCTCCAAGCGAATATCCGGAACCCGTGGCAGACGCCACGCCGAGGATCTCCGTGGCGGCGGGACGTCGCCACGAGGGGGTTCTTTCCTGCGAAAAGCTGGGGGACATGGCCGTGTTGCAGAACGAGGTCTTGCGGGCGGAATTCTCCTTGTCTCCCCATTTCACCTTGACTTCTCTGAAGGTGGCGGAGGCGGGAGATGCGGAAGCTCTGGCCCATCCCTCGGAAACATGCCTGCTTCGCTTTGCCTGCCATGATAGGATGTATGACCTCTCGAAGGCCCTGGTGGATCAAGCAGAAGTGGAGGGCACCACTCTCCGGGTACGCTTCCACTGGGAAGATCCAGCGGTGTCGGGAGTGATGGAAGTGGCTTGCCTGCCAGAAGAATTGTCTTTCCGCGCTACTTTGCGGAATGAGGATTCCGCTTCGCAATCCCTGAAAATCGTCTTCCCCCACTTGAGCGGGATCCGGCTGTCCAAGAATGTCAAGGATGATTATTACTTCTATCCCTACAGCGGCGGCATGGTGGCGAACCAGCCTCTGGATTGGCGGGACAACTTTGGGGACGGGCGTGTGCTCCACCAGTTTGTGGATATTTTTTCCCCTTCTCTTGGGGCGGGCATGTATATGCGTGTTGACGATGCCGTAGGCAGATTCAAGACCTTTTCCCTGAAGAAGGGGAGGAAGGCAACGCAAGGCTATACCCATCCCATCTATCCCTGGCCTGGCATTCTTGACCTCACGCGGATGGTGTCCCGTCCATTGGAGGATACCCAATTCATCGCCTTCAGTGTGGAGTATCAGCAGATGGATCGCCAGCCCGGGGAAGAGTATGTCGTTCCCGCTGCTTGTCTCGGTGCCCATGGAGGAAACTGGAAGGAGGGATTCCGCCGTTACGCCCAGTGGGTGCGAAGGGTTTCTCCGCCTCGTCCCTTCCCTTCTTTGCTGACGGATCGTTGGAATCTCCGGGCGGGATTTGGACTGTCCTCTCCCTTGCTCAACAACGAGGAAGCGGCTCGAAGCTATATCGGCCGGTATGAGCGCAACGGGGTGTCCCCGGGGGATATCATTGAGATGGTTGGCTGGTGGACCATTGGCCGCACCGCTCCCTTTGAGGTGCCTCTGGAACAGGATGAGATTCTCGGAGAAGCCTACTGGCGCATTCCCCGCTGGGTGGATCCCGCCACGGGAACCTTGGCTTACTCCTATCATTTGGGGGATTATGAGGAATACAACCCCCAATGGGGAGGAGTTCAGCGACTCCGAGAACACATCGACCGCATCCGCAAGGCCGATCAGATTCCCATTTTCTATCTCACTCCCAATGGCATTTCGGCAGGAACCCGGGCCGCCAAACGCTGGATTCCCCAATATGCCGTGATCAATCCCGCTTTCCAAAATCCCTTGCCCACGCCCGTGGATCCCAAGGAGCCTGACGGCATTGTTCTGAATTACATGAAGTTCTGTCCTTGCCTGGACAATGAAGAATACATGGACTACCTTGCGGAAACGGTTGCCAGGGTTTGCCGGGAGACCGGCATCGACGGCTTCCGGTTGGATGAATTGGGGGGACCGGGATATCTTTGCTTAAGCAAGTCCCATTCTCATCTCTTTGCGGAATATGGCAATAACGAGGAGATGGCGGCCCAAAGGGAGATCGCCCGGCGGGTGCATCAAGCCATGGATGAAGTGCGTTCGGATTTGGTACTGCTGACCGAGTTTCCGGGAAATGACCTTCTGGCTTCTCAGATTGAGGGGGCGCTGACGTACGATTGCCAGAACGACATCAAGAATCCCGTCCGTCCCGCCCCCATCAACGTCTCCCGGGAGTTCTTTCCCGAATGCAAACAATTCGAGATTGACACCTTGGAGGATTCCCAGAAGCGTTGGAAGTACTGGTTCTGGAATGCCAATGGGACCTACAATTCCTGCTACACGGAGCCCATTCGTCAGCTCCTTGTGAAGAATCGTGACGCCTTTGCTTTCGGCAAGGTGACTGTCCTGGAGGATGGGTTTCCTACGGGGATCTTGGTCAACCGCTTTGAGGGGGACCAGGGCCGCTACATCCGCAATATCCTGAATGTCCAAACCACCACGCGGCTGGTGAGCGTCCCGGTCCGCCCTGGCTGGCGGTATGTGGAGCTTCTCTCCGGAAAGACTCTTGCGCCTCGGGACGGAAAGGTGATCTGCCCTCTGCGTCCCCAGGGGATTCTCTGCGTGGCGGAAGAACCCCTGTAGTCGCCGCCCAGGGAGGCGACGCTTCCGGGGGCTTCCTTCCCCTCCTCCCCCTCCTCCCGGGGAGGGCCTCTCTTCTTGCTTCTTCCCCTGCCTTCCTATGGATTCCCCGTTCCCTGCCCCTTCCAAGAATCATCTCCGCCCCTTCCTGTGGTACGCCAATGAATCTCCTGCCATGGTCTGCCAGACGCTGGAGATTTTGCGCCAGGCAGGCATCACAGAGGCCATCCTGGAGAACCGGGGAGGAGATTGGTTTGGCACTGACCGCTGGTGGGAAATGCTCAATGCGGCCCTGGCCTTCGCGGAGGAACATGGCATGCGGCTGTGGCTCATCGATGATTCTCATGTGGCCACCGGAAGCGCCAACGATTCCCTAGGACGGCCGGAAAATGCAAAATACCGCCCTCTCAATCTTAAACTGGAGGCCATGGACTGGGTGGGAGAACTCCATGGCGCCTTGCGATTGCCCCTCCTCAAGGAGGGAGAAAAACTCCTCCAGATCCTGGCTATGCCCGTGGAGGAGGCAACAGGGGAAATCCTTCCCGAACCCATCGAGTTGACAGGACAACAGCGGGATGGCCTCCTCCTTCTCTCTCTCCCCGACCGACGATGGCGCATCTATTTCGTCCTTCAGGCTGCTCCGGAGGAGGCCGGCTTCTTCTCCCGGTACATCACCATGCTGAATCGGGAGTCCTGTGGCCACCTCCTAGAGGAGATCCATGAAAAGGTCTACCTCCATTGTGGAAAATACTTTGGAAACGCCTTTGCCGGCTTCTTTTCCGATGAACCCTCCTTTGGCAACTGTAACGGAGAGTACGACTTTGAGTGCCTAGACAACCGCATCGGGGAACTCTTTCGACGCCTCCTGGCCTGGGAACCCTCCATGCCCGCCCGACTGGCAGCCGAACTTCATCTGCCCGAACGCCAGGTGATGGCTCTGCTCCCCGCTCTTTGGGACGAGGTGCGGGAGGCCTCTTCCCGCCTTCGCCTAGCCTACATGAATGTGGTGACAAGACTCTGGAAGGAGAACTTCTCCCGGCAACTGGGGGAGTGGTGCCATGGCCATGGGGTGGAGTACATCGGCCATGTCCTGGAGGATCAGGGCGCCCACATGCGTCTAGGGTTCGGATGCGGGCATTTCTTCCGGGCCATGGCAGGGCAGGATATGGCCGGATGGGATATTGTCCTAGGACAGATGATTCCCTACGGCCTCAACGGGCGACGCTTCGATCCCCGCTTCCTGCTTCATGAAGGCTTCTACCAATATACCCTGCCCAAACTGGCAGCCTCCTTGGCTCACCATACCCCCAGGATGAAGCAACGCGCCCTCTGCGAAGTGATGGGAGGATATGGCTGGAATGCCGGGCTCTCTCTGATGAAGTATCTCTTCTCCTTCTGCCTGGCCAATGGCACCGGAGAGTTTGTGCCCCATGCCTTCTCCCTCTTCCCTCCCGAGTGCTACAAGACTTCTTCCCGGGGAAAGGACATGGATTTTTCCTCGGCTCCGCCGGGATATTGCCTCACGTATATGCCGCCGACCTTTCACGCCTGTGGCTTCAATCCCCAATATCCTGCCATTGTCCAGATGTTTCACTACGTCCAGCGCACGGCAGAACTCCTAGAAGACGGCCTCCACTGCCCCGATGTGGCCCTCTACTATGCGGCAGAGGCGGATTGGCTCCATGATGGCCAGGAACAGGACATGGACGAGGTGGCCGCCGCTCTTACCCGGGCTAATCTGGATTTCGATTTCCTGGATCATGACCTGCTCTGCGGCGAGGAAGCCCACGTGAATGAACATGGGGCTCTCTGCCTTCATTACGAATCCTACCGAGCCTTGGTGCTCCCCTTCAGCAACCGCTACCCCGCCTCCCTCCTGCGACGTCTTGCGCAATTTGTCTCCCAAGGGCTCCCCGTCTTCTTTCTCAAAGGGCTCCCCGGGGAGTGGGTGGAAGATGAGGATGGCGCCCCCCAAGAGCCCAGCGCCCCAGAAGATGCCTCTGCCTTCTTGTTCTGCTCCCTGGAGGAGCTTCCCCAGGTCTTGAACCCAAGCCGTCATCTCCATTTTTCCCAGACCTCACCTGCCCTGCGTTTCTATCATGTGGCCTATCCTCAGGGAGGAGGACGGATTTTCTTCCTGAACGAGGGGCGGAAAACCTTGGATCTCCAGGTCTCCCTAAACGAGTTTCAGGAGGGTGTGGTTCTCTATGATCCATGGCGTGACCGCCGTGAGTCTCCCCAATGCCCCCATCCGGATGCCTTTCGTCTGCGCATCGCCCCCCTCCAGCTCCTGGTGGCAGAGTATGGGGCGGCGGCAGGAAGCCCCGTCGCCGAGTTCTTCTATGACGACGCTCCCGCTACTTCTCTCCCTCTGAAGTTCGATATCTACTACCGGGAAGTCACGGAAAAGGAGTTCACACTCCTTCGCCGACAATCTGCCCCCGTCAATTTGCTCCTTGAGGAAAATCTTACCCGTGCCTGCGGAGAATATCGCTATGTGACCACATGGAATTGCACAGACCCGGAGAAAATCCATTGCCTTCGGGTGCCCCAATGCGGCGACGGTGTCCGCCTGGTGGTCAATGGAACCGCTCTTCCCTGGGAGTGCGGTCCTACCGCTCGCTTCGACCTCCGAGGACTCGTCCATAAGGGAGAAAATCATTGGGAACTCTTTTGCGCCGATTCTCCCGCCTATGCCGACCGCTTCCAGGGAAGTGGCCGGCAATTCGGACTTCGCCTCCCACTGCAACCCCACGGATTCCAGGGTGACCTGGAATTCTGCTGAAGAATTCGACAGAAGCGCAAAGAGACGCCTGCAGCCTCACCCCAGAGGACAAAGAGGT
>JAEDMH010000205.1 GCA_016303095.1 Lentisphaeria bacterium
TGGCCGCTCGCCAGGGTCACGGAAGTCGCCAGGGAAGAGGACTCTCCCCCGGGAGAAGGGGGGCGCCTTCGCAGGGGCACAGGCCCTTCCTGGGAGTGGGTGGCCGTCCCCGGCACAGGGAGAATCGGCGGCCAAGGCCGGATCTCCGCCTCCCTGGCAGGGGAAACCGGCCGAGGCGAGGACGCAGGGGAAGCGCCAGGGGAAGAAGCACGCAGCACCCCCTTGCCCGCCTGCAACAAGGTCTGATGCAACTCCTTCATGGTGGGACGCCTCCCTGGATCGGGATCCAGACAACGGCGCAGCTGGGCCGCCACCACCTGGTCGTCCTCCGGCTTGCCTGTGCTTTGGCGCAACACAGGCATGGGGGCGGCGTATTCCAGGACTTGCCGTTGGTACTCCTCGGGATCCCCCTGGGCATAGGGATGGCCTCCTTGGCACAGCAGTTCCTGGAGGATCAGAGAGGCGGTGAAGACATCCGAGGCTTTCACGGGGCATTCTCCCCGCAGATGTTCCGGGGAGAGGTAGCCTGGGGTGCCCGCATAGCTCTCATACCCCTTCCAGGGGGCCTCCCGATCCGCCA
Organism: Lentisphaeria bacterium; assembly: GCA_016303095.1. Taxonomy (GTDB): domain Bacteria; phylum Verrucomicrobiota; class Lentisphaeria; order Oligosphaerales; family Oligosphaeraceae; genus UBA1724. The sequence goes on from JAEDMH010000205.1 coordinate 581, forward strand.
GCACGGAATGATCGAAATCGATGACCTTCAGACGATAGCCCGTGGAAAGCGCCGGGGTCTCCACCAAATAGAGATTCTCCGGCTTCAGGTCGCAGTGGACAATTCCCGCCTCGTGGAGTTGATGGAGGGTGGAGAGCATCAACTTGGCGAAGGTCCACCGCTGCTCCCAACGAAAGGCGGGCTCCTCCAATTGGGCGGCCAGATCCCTCCCCCGCTCCATATACTCGAACACCTGATAGTAGCCCCGCTGGCCGGCGTCCCGGCTCTCAAAAAAATCCAAAAAACGGCAGGTCTTCTCCGTGAGACGCCCGGTCTCAATGCGATACCGGATCTCCTCCTCGTAGGCGATATATCCCCGATACCAGCCGGAACGCACCGAAGGACTCTTGTACTGCTTCAGAAAAACGGCAGGGCGCCCGGCAGCCGTGGTGTCCGTCGCCCGGTAGGCCACCGCGTAGGCCCCGTCATTCAACAACTCCTCGATCCGATACCGGGAAACCCGATCCCCCGGACTTAAGCATGTTCCCATCTTCTCCCTCCCCCCCTGTTACAACACCTGGGTCTCCACAGACTTGGACAAGGTCTTGGCCAATTTGGTGAGAAGACGGGTGATGACCTCATGATCCCGGGCGAAGGAGGCCAGGGAGAGCGTCTCGCCGTGGGCGTCCTTCAGGGGAAGATACTCCGCCTTGTCCGCCTCCGCCAGCACATGCATCTCGTCAAACTCCCGCACCCGATCGTGTTCATCCAGATAGCGATAGGGAGTCACCACGGTCAGCAGCACCCGCTTCTCCATAATGCGGTTGATCACGTCGTCCACGGTTCCGCCCCGTCCGAAGGGTGCATGGATGACCGGTTTGAAGGGGGCGTCCGTGAAGGCGATGACGGCCCGGGCCGCCTCCCGGCGGAAGCGCCAGCACTGGGGATCCGGGAGGGCGCCGGCAGGGGTCTCCTCCTGCTCCACCACGGCATAGAGGGCATCCAGCAGGGATTCGGGGATGTCGCCGCCGCCCGTGGCCACCAGGCCATCCAGCTGCCCATAGAGTTCCTCCACCTGGGTGGTGAAGGGATTGTCCACCAGCCAATTCAGGGGATTGTCATCATAATCCCGGAAGCCCACCACCTTGGCCCGCCATTCCCGCACAGGGACCTGGTTGTGCTCGTCCCTTGTGGTCAGACGTTGAAAGAAAAGTTTGATATTGGCCTTCAACCCGTCGATGCATTCCTGCATGCTTCCCGTGGAATCCAGCAAAAACACCAGATCCACCACGCCTTTGACTTTCTTTTCCTCGGACATCATGCGCTCCTTGACTCAACCACGCGGCCCCTCCGGAAGGAAGAGGCATGCCGGGGGATAATATACACACCAGGCAGGACCAGCACGGGAATCCCCCCTCTCTCCCTGCGCTTTTTCCCCATGGGAGAAAAGAAAAATCAAACGCACCCTTTTGGGGATTGCCAGTTTCATTTGCTC
>JAEDMH010000004.1 GCA_016303095.1 Lentisphaeria bacterium
TACCCTCAAGGTGCGTTTAATACATACAAGGTTGCGTTTAATATTTCAATCCTCCTTCCAGCGGATTCATATTGACGGCGCAAAGTTCCTGAATGCGCTCGTACCTGTCGCAGGTCCGAACCTTTTTCCGCAAGGAACATCCTCCATGTTCCAGCGGCACGATATACCGCTTGTCCCGGCGGAGATCGCATCTTGCCGTGAAATGCACACATCTGACGCGCATGCTGCGCTCGTTGGAACGGCAATCGAAATACCGCTCCGGAATTTCGGATTCCGGATCTTCGGCAATGGTAATTCTCAGGATTCAACATCATCGAATCATTGAGGCTGCTTTTTCCGGATTCGCCGAATCTGACATTCCCCCAGCTGTTTAAGATCGCAGTGAAAGGCGAACTATGGTTGTTTTCTCAGGAGATCGCCCAATAGGGTGACGGCTTCTTCTCAATCCGGCTCCAGTCAAAATATTTTTCAAACTGCGGCTGATATGCCAGCAACTCCAGCCAATTCCCGATCCCCCATTCCTCATCCAGTTCCTGCCAGTCCACTTGATTTTCAATTGAGGCAGGTCGCGCAACAGACATTCTTTTTCCCGCGGGGTCAGGAACGCATATAGATCCCAAGGACGGCCATGGGGGAAGCGTCTTTTGAAGATCGCCGGAGCCAGATAGCCCAACTTCATCAACTCCAGGCGACTGACATTTTCCCATGAGACACGGTCCACGAACTGCGGCTGAGCCGCCAGCAGTTTCGTCCAGGGAAGCCAGGTGTTGGGGTAGAGCGAACGCCACCATTCATCCTTTGGGGAGAACTGCGGCTGTTCCATCATGAGGAGAAACCAGTAGACAGGAGCCACCGCTTCCCGCAATTCTTCCATCTCGTAGCCGGGAGTATTCGCCAGCTCCGGATGTTTCTTCGGCTCATCAACTTTGTTCCACGCCTCTTTCGTTTCCATTTTCATTCCTTCCATGTTAAAGGTTTGTCCTGCTAATAGCAAATACCGTGCAACCTTTTTGCTGCCGCCGAGCACGGTCACGGGACAAGCTGTGTGTTCAGAATTTAACCTAATGTGGTCGTTTTCTGAATGCGAGAACAAAAATCGGGAGGTTTTCTCTTCACGAACAGGTTTGGCACGGGATTCGCTTTTAAGGAAAGTGCCGCGCCGCTCCACGGTGGAGCAGGCGATTCAAAACAACCAACAGGAAAGGAAATAGAAAATGGCAAACTTCTATTGCAAGCATTGCGGGGCCCGGTTTTCGTCGGTGCATTCGTTGACGGGGTCGAGTTGTCCGCGCCATCCGGCGGGAGGCAACAAGGGCAAGCACGAACTCTACGAGGGGAGTGAGAAAGACCGCTATACGTGCAAGTACTGCGGGGCGACCTTCGGCTCCATCAGCACTATGACGGGGTCGAGTTGTCCGCGTCATCCCAACGGTTGCTTCAAGGGGAAACATTCCCCGGCGCTGTAAAGCGGCCTTAACGGCGGCGGGGCATTCACAGAAGGGAATGCTCCGCCGTTTTCAAACGATGATTTCTACGTAAAACACTTCTCCTGCTGGCATCAGTTCCTTACGCTGATGTTCGGACAGTTGAGCGGACGCGAGAGTCTCCGGGATCTTGTGACCGTGCTTGATGCACACCGTTCGAAGTGCTATCACCTTGGGCTTGGCGACAGGCCAGTGTCAAGAAACGCCATCTCGCTGGCCAACCAGACCCGTGACTTCCGCATCTTCGAGGAGTTCGCGTTTTTCATGATGGAAGAGGCTGGCAGGGAGTGCACGACGGAGGTCTTCAGTCTGGGCGGCAGCGTGTACGCCTTCGATTCCACAACCATTTCCCTGTGCCTCTCGATTTTCCCCTGGGCAAGGTTCCGCAGGCGCAAGGGCGGCGTGAAAGCCCACGTTCTCTACGACCTGGAAACACATGTCCCTTCCTTCTACCACATCACCACCGCATCTGTCCAGGACTCGAAGGCCATGTCGGCCATCCCGTATGAATCCGGATCGTACTACGTGTTCGACCGTGGCTGCAACGCCTTCGCAGAACTCCATCGAATCAACCGCCTGGAGTCGTTCTGCATCGTGAGGGCGAAACAGGACCTGAAGTTCAAAAACGTCAGATGGAAACGCAGGCTGCCGAAGGACATCCTGGGCGATGCCGAAATCGAGTTCATGGAAGACACCTCCTTCAAGAAATATCCGGAGAGTCTCAGACTGGTGAGGTTCCACGAACAGGAGCAGGACAGGGATTTCGCCTTCCTCGCCAACGCCTTCAAACTCCCCGCCCTCAAAGTGGCGAATCTCTACAGGAACCGGTGGCAGGTTGAGCTCTTCTTCAAATGGCTCAAACAACACCTCAGAATCAAAAGGTTCTGGGGGACAAGCGAAAACGCCGTGCGTATCCAGGTTGGCGTTGCGGTCGCCGCTTTCTGTCTCGTGGCGATTGTGCGCAAAAAGCTGGAAATCAAGCGCTCCGCCTACGAGATGCTGCAGATCCTCAGCGTTTCTCTGACGGACAAGACTCCCCTGAGGGAGCTTTTCGAGAGAAGCGAAGTGACGCCTGTGGTGCAAGGCACCCCTTTTCTTCCAGGCTTCTTCGATGAAAAACGACTTCCTCCTCAGTTTAACGGGACACTAGTGTTGTCGAGACGTACCTTGGAGCGTCATTTGCGGCAATTGAAGAAGGAAGGGCGCATCGAGTTCAGGGGAGCCCCCAAAACAGGCGGATATTTTGGCACGGAAACGTAGTTGGATCGTCTGTTTCCGCAGGGAGAGCGTTTCCTCGAACTTGGGGAACGCTTACGCCTGATGGATGATGTCGTCCAGACTCTTGGGAACAGCCCCTGGATATGGGAAAGGGGAGGGCAATCCGCCTGCAATCTTTGCGGCAAGGGCATTGAGCATGCAGCATTGCTGACAGGAAATCACTGGTGTCCGGCTAACTCTTTCTTAAGGTTCTTCTAACATTATGGAAATAAGCATGTTGATATAACAAAAACAAGCGCGACGATTTGAAAACGTATATTGGTGCTTCCCTGGAGGGTAGCCCAAATGAACAAGGACAAGTACGTTTTCTCGCAGTTGGTTGAGTTTCTGAACAATGACAAGTTCCGTCGACTGTTTGACTAAAAATCGTTCTCACCTCATTTTTGCCGGACGCTATTGAAGGAGGATATAAATTTTCACATTTCTGCACAATGAAGAACAAATCCTCCATCGCTCCCGCCCCATGATTCCCTGTGGGCGGACGCAGGAGGCGCCCTCCGTATCATCTTTTCATTGCTTATAAAATGTTTTTTTCAAATTTCTCTATTTTCGAGTAACATAGAGAAAAGAAGAAAGAATTCGAGTGAAGGAGGGGGATTGTGATATATTTTCCTCCTTTCCTTCTGAGAGGGGAGGGAGGGGGGGGCTGTTTTGTTTGGCGCAATTTTCTTTCCTTATTTCTTTCCCCTTTCCGTTCCATGCTATTGTCCCCTGGTACAAAATTCCAAGGTTTGACCATTCTCCAGCATTGTGGGGCTGGTACCTTTGGGGAGGTGTACTATTGCCAGGATTTGACGGGGCAGCGGTTGGCGTTGAAGATCTGTTCCAAGGGGGTGCGCAACGACAAGACCTGGCAGCGGGAGTTGAAGGGGCTGATCAACTATCGGAAGGTTTCCGGGGACTTGCCCGGGCTGCTGAAGATCTTTCATGTGGAGGAGACCGAGGATTCCCTCTACTACACCATGGAGCCGGCGGACATGGTGGAGCGTGGCGGAGTGTCCTGTCCCGACACCCTGGCCTTGCGTCTTCAAGGCGGGGCCCTTTCCTCTGAGATGTTGATGCCGGTGTTGGAGAACATTCTCCAGGGGATTGCCAATCTCCACCAAGCCGGGATTGCCCATCGGGACATCAAGCCGGAGAATATTCTTTTTGTTCAAGGGGTTCCAAATTGGCGGACATGGGGTTGCTTTCCTCCACCTCCTCCCTGTCCTCCCTGGCGGGCACCCTGGATTTCATCCCTCCGGAGATTCGCAGCGGGTCCTCCTCGTCCTCCGGGGAATCCTATCAGCGCAACGACCTGTATGCCTTCGGGAAGTTGATTTACTGCTGTCTTTCCGGGAAGTCGGCCGATGAATTTCCCCACGTTCCCTACAAGATCTTTGCTTTGCCCGTGGCGAAGTATCTCTTTCGGCTCTCTCTGCATCTTTGCGATAGGGCGCCCCAGAGGCGCCTCACCAGTCTCTCCGGCCTGCAGCAGGAATTCCGTCGGATTCGTCGCATTGCCGAGCATGGGGAGAGCCTCCGGGACCGCTTCCACTATCTCTCCCACACCCTGTGGCTCCACCTGGGCTATGGCATGCGGAGCGCCGCCAACGCCCTGAAGAAACATTGGATCTTCTTTCTCTCCTTCTCCTGCTCCTTGTTCTGGGTGGGCTGGCTCCTCCGCCCTTCTTCCTCCTCCGTCATCCAGGAACCCGCCCTGCAAGCCACCCGCCTCCATGAAAATCCCAAGATCGGATATGCCGCCGAGGTGCCCGTGGAGTGGCTGGTGCTCTCCTCGGAGGAGATGTATCAGCAAATCCTGGCCTTGGAGAATGACCTGGATGACGAGCCCAAGGGGACGCCAGAAGAGGAGGAACGGCTGCAGCTTCTTCTGGAGGCGGTGAAGAACAATGCGGGCAACCTGGCCAACCAGGAGACCTTCATCTGCAACATGGATTCCCTGGGCAACCATTCGGAGAGTGTCAACGTGGTCCGTTATGCGGGCCAGGCGGAGGCCTTCTTCGGTCCCTCGGAGGAGATGGTCCTCTTCGACTTCATGGGGAGGCTGAACGACAACGGCTTTAGCCCCAAGCCCCAGGGGAAAGGGATCTTTTCCACCACCTTTAACGGACTGCCCTGCCGGGTCATCGAATATTCTCTCATTCCTGGATATTCCCAGAACTACCTCTGCCTCTTCCAAGACGGCGAGGATGGCCTGCTGGTGGAGATGAGCAGCACGCCTCCCCATTATCTCCAGCGGAAAAAACAGGTGGAGGCGATGCTGGACACCTTCCGTTTCATCCCCCGGGAACCTGCGTCCTGACTTCCCCCCCCTCCCTCCGCTATTTTCCTTTGTGCTCCCGGAAGAGTTCCTGGAGAGCCTGGGGATGATCCACATCCGCCAAAATCACCTCCGCTCCGGACGTGGCGGCGGTGCCCACCATCACATCCCCGTAGCGCAAAAGCTGCTCCCAAAAGTTCTGCTGCAGCCAGACGGCCCGAATGTCCTCCATGTCTACCTCCACTTCCTGACGGAGCAAAAGTCCGGTATGCACCTGGAGCCTCCGGGTGGTGAGAAGATAGGTCGTGGTCTTGATTTCCACGAATTTCTTCAGGAACCAAAGGAGACAGAGAAGCAGCATGCCCAAAATCACCAGGGTGCACCAGGCCATGTTCCGCAAAAAGGGAATGGTCCCCCCGATGATCAGCAGGGCAACAGAGAGGGGAAGAAGAAGACGCTTCCAGGAGGGATTCCCCCGAAAAAGCTCCTGCTCCTCCGAGGGAGGAACCGAGGAGGAGGGCCTCTCCTGGGAGGCCTGGGGCGTGCCCCTCAGGAGATTCTCCCCGCCTCCCGGGATGACCCCATGACACCAACGGCAACGGGTGGCTCCCGCCCGTATCCGCTCATGGCAAAAGGGACAGGAACGATACCCCTCCGCCTCATCCTCCGGGATGGGATCCGCAAAGTAACGACGCTGGCACTGGGGACACAGCAACACTGTTCCCGATAGGCTTGGGGAAACATCCTGGAGGTTCTGGCAAAGGGGGCAGCGGGTGCGCATGGGGGAAAGGCAGACAGGGGGAACAGAAAAAAGGAAAACGCCGGCTAATATATCCCGGCCCTTCTTCCATTCTCTTCCCCTTGTCTTGTTTTTCCAGGGAACGGCTGGAAAATCACAATTAAAGCGGTATTGTATCCAGGTTTTTCCGGGGCGGTGTCGTCCTTGGGTTGCTGTGTTGATGTATCCTTGGGAGTGAGAGAGACCATGAAGAGTTTTTCCGTTGTTTTGACCATTTTTTTGTCCTTGGCGTTTCTTTTGTTGACGGGCTGCGGGCGTTCCTCGGGGTCTGGTTCGGCGGACACCTTGCGGGTGGCGGCTTCAGTGACTCCCCATTCGGAGATTTTGGAGGCGGCGAAGCCGTTGATGGCGGAGCGGGGCTACCAGTTGATCATCCAGACCTTTGACGACTATGTTCAGCCGAATTTGGTGGTGGAGAGCGGGGAGTTTGACGCCAACTACATGGAGCACATTCCCTTTCTGAACTCCATCAACCAGGAGAAGGGGCTGCACCTGGTGAACGCCGGCGGCATCCACTACGAGCCCTTTGGCATCTATCCTGGCAAGAAGTCTTCTTTGGCGGATCTGGCCCCGGGGGATTCCATCGCCGTGCCCAATGACACCACCAACGAAGCCCGGGCGCTGTTGCTGCTGGCGGACAACGGGATTCTCAAGCTTCGGGAAGGAGCGGGGCTCACCGCCACGCGCCAGGACATTGTGGAATACACCAAGAAGGTGGACATTGTGGAGCTGGAGGCCGCCCAGGTGGCCCGGATGCGCCAGGATGTGGCCCTGGTGGTTCTCAACGGTAACTACGCTCTCCAGGCGGGACTTTCCGTGGGGCGGGACGCCATTTTGGCGGAGAAGCCCGATTCCCAGGCGGCCAAGACCTATGTGAACATCATCACCGTGAAGGAAGGGCGGGAGAACGATCCTGCGGTCCGGGCCCTGGTGGAGATTCTCAAGTCCGAACCCATCCAGAAGTTCATTTTGGAGAAATACGACGGGGCGGTGGTGCCCTTTGTGGAGTAGGAGATTGCTTTCTGTTCCATGAGTCAGCCTACCTCATCCCAGCCCATCATCCAGGTAGAGCACCTGGTCAAGGAGTATTCAGGCGCCTCGGGAGTCTTCCGGGCCTTGGATGACGTCTCCTTTCAGGTGCGGCCTGGGGCGGTCTTTGGGGTCATTGGCCTCTCCGGGGCGGGGAAGAGCACCCTGGTGCGCTGTCTGAACCTCCTGGAGAAGCCGGATGGCGGCCGGGTTCAGGTCAATGGTCAGGAGCTAATGGCCCTTTCCTCCCGGGAGTTGCGGCATGCCCGTCGGGAGATTGGGATGATTTTCCAGGGGTTTCATTTGCTGATGCAGCGTACTGTCCTGGGGAATGTTCTCTTTCCTCTGGAGGTGGCGGGGGTGTCCCGCAGTGCCGCCCGTCGCCGGGCGGAGGAGATGCTTTCCGTGGTGGGGCTGTCGGACAAGGCGTCGGCCTTTCCCGCCCAGCTTTCCGGCGGCCAGCGGCAGCGGGTGGCCATTGCCCGGGCCTTGGCCACCGAACCCAAAATCCTCCTCTCCGACGAGGCCACCAGCGCCCTGGATCCCCAGACCACGGCCTCCATCCTCCATCTGCTGAAGGATCTGAACACCCGCTTCGGCATTACCATCGTGGTCATCACCCATGAGATGGATGTGATCCGGGAGATCTGCACCGAGGTTGCGGTGCTGGATGGAGGAAAGGTGATGGAGCAGGGCAGTGTGGACCAGGTCTTCCGCGCCCCCAAGACCGCCGCGGCCCGTCGCCTGGTGCTGGCGGAAGCCGCCCATTCCGTGGAGGAAATCCGCACGGGCAAGATGGTGCGCATCACCTTCACCGGACTCACCGCCTTCGAACCCATGTTGGGAAATATCATGCTGGAATGCCGCACTCCCTTGAACATCCTCTACGCCGCCACCCGCACCGTCAATGGGAAGGCAGTGGGGGAGATGGTGGTTCAGCTCCCCGATTCCCAAGTGCTCTCGGAGAAATTCATGGACTATTTTGTCCGAAAAGGACTGAACCCCCAGGAGGTGGAGGAAGGCTTCCATGAATGACGGATTCTATCAACTGCTTCTGACCCTGAATGTGGGCGATCGGGCCGCCAGGCTGGCCCAGCTCCTCTTGGACGGCACCCTGGAGACCCTTTATATGACCCTGGTCTCCACCCTCTTCGCCTATGTTCTGGGCATTCCCCTGGGCATCGCTCTCACCGTCACGGACAAGCAGGGGCTTCGCCCCTCTCCCTTCGTCTACCGGGGACTGGATGTGACCTGCAATCTTCTGCGAAGCGTCCCCTTCATTATTCTCCTGGTGGTGATCATCCCCTTCACCCGCTTCCTGGTGGGCAAAAGCTATGGCTCCACCGCCACCATTGTCCCCCTGGTTCTCTCCGCCGCCCCCTTTGTGGGACGCATGGTGGAATCCTCCCTGAAGGAAGTGGACCGGGGCGTGGTGGAGGCGGCGGAAAGCATGGGTGCCTCCCTGTGGCAGATTATCTTCAAGGTTCTTCTTCCTGAGGCTCGCACCTCCCTGATCATCGGGGTCACCATCGCCGTAGGCACGATTTTGGGATATTCGGCCATGGCGGGCGCCGTGGGCGGGGGAGGCCTGGGAGACCTGGCCATCCAATATGGATACCACCGCTACGATACGCTCATCATGATGGTCACTCTGGTGCTCCTGGTGCTCATCGCCCAACTGCTCCAGACCACCGGCATGAAAATGGCTTTGTCCCTGGATCGCAGAAAGCACTGAAGGCCACATTCTTTCTGCCGCTTCGCGCCCAGGACGCCTGGCGCGGGGAGGGGGGGCGTTTTGGCGGATCCAGGAGGGGTGGCGCAGGGTGGCGAGGCTCTGTCTCGGGGAGGGCTTGTTTTGATGACGCAAGTCCCGGATTTTTGGGAGCATCGAGAGCCTTGCGCGGCAGGCGCCTCTTCCGGTGGGAGGGAAGGGAGAATTCCCCATAGACCCCGGCGGGCGGAAGGCGGCCTTGGCAGGGGGAAAAGCCCCTGGGGGAAGTTATAGTAATCCCCATTTCCCCCATGCTTCCGCGGGGAGCCCTCTCCCTATGCTTCAGGAAGCGGGCTTGTTTTGTGGCATTCTCCTATCTCGCAACATCATGCAAGGTATCGCCAAAACTGTTTTCCTTTGTGTTCTTATGTCCACACTTCTTGCTCCCGTCGGTCTTGCCAAGGAAGTCCGTCTGCTGACGGTCGGCAATAGCTTCACCTGGTCCCTCCACCCCTATCTGGGCAAGATGGTGGAGCATGAGGGGAAGCACAAGCTCTATCACAAACAATGCTCCATGGGGGGATGCGAACTGAGCCGTCACTGGCGATATGTGGAGGAGTATGAGCAGGAGGGGAAGCGCATCTACTCCTGGGATCGGGACGCCTCGGGAAAGGAGGTTTTCATCTCCTTGAAGGAGGCCTTGGCCGAGACTCCCTGGGATGTGGTGACGGTCCAGCAGGCCAGTCACGAATCCTGGCGTCCCGAGTGCTATCTCCCCTGGGGGGAGAAGCTGGTGAACTACATTCGGGAGAACGCTCCCCAGGCAACGGTGATGCTGCAGCGCACCTGGTCCTACCGCTGCGACGCCCCCCGTCTGACGGAGTGGAAGCTGACCCAGGAGGAGATGTATCACCGCCTTTGGCTGGCCTACCAGGAGTTCGCCCGCAAGATGGATCTGCCCATCATCCCCGTGGGGGATGCCATTCAGCTGGCCCGCACCCTCCAGAAGGGCATCTTCCAGCCCTACGACGGGAAGGCCGCGGAGAGTTTGGAATATCCCCAGACCCCGGATCAAAGCTGGTCCTTCATCAACGGATTCTTCTGGTATAAGAACGAGGAAGGGAAGCAGGTCTCCGTGAACGACACCATCCACCTCAATGCCCGGGGACGCTATCTCCAGGCATTGATCTGGTACGGCGTTCTCTTTGACGAGGAACCCTCCGCGGTCACCTACACGCCGACGGAATTGGAGGCGGAGGATGCCGCCTTCCTGCGGCATGTGGCCAGCATGATCCTCCAAAAGGGATTCTATCGCCCCTAATTTCCCCCCGCCCCTTTCCCTCTCCTCCTTTCCCTCTCCTCCTCTGATCATGACTCCCGTCCGCGTCCGTTTCGCGCCCTCTCCCACGGGGCAGGTGCATATTGGCAATATTCGCGCCGCTATCTTCAATTGGCTCTTTGCCCGCCATGAGGGAGGCGCCTTCCTCCTGCGGGTGGAGGACACTGATTTGGAGCGCTCCACTCCCCAGGCCATTCAGGCCCTCCTGGAGGTCATGCAGTGGCTAGGACTGGACTATGACGAACCCATCTTCTACCAGACCTCCCAGTCCCAGCGCCACTGCCAGGCGGCCAAGGAGATGCTGGCCCGGGGGCAGGCCTACGAGGACAAGAAGGGAGGGGAATCCCCTGCGGTGCTCTTCCGCTTTCCCTACGACACCATAGGCGTGCCCGGGGTGGAGACCGCGGGCCCCCAGCGTCTCCGTCTCCATGGGGATGTTCCCCTGACGGTTTCCCGCAAGGGCGTCTCCTTTGCCACCATTTCCCCCAAAGGGAAGGCGGCTCCCATGGAGGCCACCCTGGCGGGCTTCCAGGGGCTGGAGGCCTGGGATGCCCAGGGCAACCGTCTCTTCGCCTTGGAGGAGAATCTGGCGGCTGTGGAGGCCGGCCAGGCCTTCCGTCTGGAGCAGGCGGCGGAGATCACCTACATCCGCAGGACGGTCTCCTACACCGATCTGGTGAAGGGGGTCATGACCAAGCCCTTGGATGCCCTGAAGGACTTTGTCATCATCCGTTCCGATGGCTCCCCCGTCTTCCACCTGGCCAACGTGATGGATGACATCACCCAGGGGGTCACCCATATCATCCGGGGAGACGACCATGTGGAAAACACCTTCAAGCACATCTTCCTTTTCCACGCCCTGGGCGCCCCGGTGCCCGCCTATGCCCACCTCCCCATGATCGTCAACGCCCAGGGAAAACCCTACAGCAAGCGGGACGGGGATGCCTTCGTGGGGGATTTCCGGGCGAAGGGATTCCTGGCGGAAGCCCTCTTCAACTACCTGAGCCTCCTGGGATGGTCTCCGGGAGACGACCGGGAGAAGCTTTCCCGGGAGGAGTTGGTGGAAGCCTTTACTCTGGGGCGCTGCCTCCGCGCCCCCTCCCAGATGGACATCCACAAGCTCACCGCCCTGAATGGGCAATACATCGCCGCCCTGGCGCCGGAGACCTTCCTTTCCCTGGCCCGTCAGGAAGCGGCCAAGGCGCCCTGGGGCGGGGAAGCCGTGGTGGAGTCTCCTCTCTTCGCCAACGTGGCCGCCTTCCTTCAGAGCCGGGTGAAGCGTCTGGTGGATGTGGAGCAATGGGGATATTTCTTCCAGGAGTTGCCCCAGTGGGATCCGGCGACCTGCGGAAAGCTGCTGAAAGCCCCGGAGGCCATCCAAGCCCTGGAGGAGCTGGACGGGCGTTGGGCCGCCTTGCCCGAGTTCACCGCCGCCGCCATTGAGAGTTCCGTGGAGGAGTGCGCCGCCGCCCATGGGTTCGCCCATGGCAAATTGAATCAGCCCCTCCGCGCCGCTCTCACGGGCATCAGCGTGGGGGCGGGCATCTTTGAGACGGCCGAGCTCATCGGACGGGAGCGCTGCCGGAAACGCCTGGCCGCCTTCCCCAGACCCCAGGCCAATGCCTAACGCCTAGTCTTTCCCCTGGAAAAAGCCATACCCGTCCCTTCTTCCTCTTTTCCCGATCCGAGCTATGGCGGGCGTAACCTTCTTCCCGTGGGGGGCGGGGGAGTGGTTGAGAGAAAAAGAGGGAGGCAGGGAACTCTGCCGCCCTCTTCGGGCGTCCCCCAGAAAATCCCCCTTTGCCCGCCCTGCGGGAATCCAACGAGAGTACTGTCTATGGAAGAGAAGACCCCTTTGCCCGTCGTGGCGATTGTGGGACGCCCCAATGTGGGAAAGTCCGCCTTGTTCAATGCCATTCTGCGTCGCCGTCTTTCCATCGTTCATGAACAAAGCGGGGTGACCCGGGATTGCGTGGCCTCTCCGGCGGAGTTCCGGGGGAAGCGTTTCCTCCTGGTGGACACTGGCGGATTGGGCACTTGGAACGGGGACAAGAAGATCGACCTCTTCGACGGCATGATCCGGGAGCAGGTCACCGAAGTGCTCAAGGACGCCACCTGTCTCATCTGGGTGGTCAATTGCCTGGATGGCGTCACCCCCCAGGACGAGGAAGTGGGCGCCTTTCTCCGGAAGTCCGGCAAACCCCTCCTTTTGTGCGCCAACAAGGCGGACAACCGGGATCTGGTCCATGGGGCGCCGGGCCAGTTCGCTCCCTTGGGCGTACAGGAGATCTTCCCCACCACCTGCACCCATTCCCACGGCATCGAGGCCCTGCTGCGGCATCTCGCCGAAATGCTGCCGGAGGTTCCTCCCTCCCAGGAGGAGGAGAAGCCCTTGCGGGTGGCGGTGGTGGGACGCCCCAATGTGGGGAAATCTTCCTTGGTGAACCGTTTGCTGGGAGAAAACCGGATGATGGTTTCCGATGTGGCGGGGACCACCCGGGATGCGGTGGATTTGCCGGTGGTCCTGAAGAAAGACGGGGAGGAGTTGCCCATTACCCTGGTGGACACCGCCGGCCTCCGGAGAAAGGGGCAGATCTCCACCGTGGTGGAGTTCTTCAGCGCCAACCGCACCGAACTGGCCATCCGCAGCAGCGACATGGTTCTCTTTGTCCTGGATTCCCAGGAACCCTGCACCACCCAGGAACGACGCATTGGGCGCATCATCGCCGACGCGCGACGCCCCTGCATCATGCTGGCCAGCAAATGGGATCTGGTGACCAAGGCCGGAAACAACAAGCCCAAGCTCTTCGAGGATTTCGTCCGGGACCGGATGCCCTACATGGCCCATGCCCCCATCCTCAACATCTCCTCCGTCACGGGATATAACCTGAACTCCCTCTTCGACCGCCTGAAGATGGTCAAGGAACAAATGCATATCTCCGTGCCCACTGCCGTCTTCAACCAGTTCCTCCAGGACCTCCTCCAAAGAAATCCCCCCGTCTCCGTCAACGCACGGCGCTTCAAGATTTTCTACGGAACCATGGTCCACAACCCGCCCCCGAAGTTCGTCCTCTTTGTCAACGACCGGAAACTCTGCCCCAAAAACTACGAGAATTTCCTGGAAAACCGCTTGCGGGACGCCTTCTTTCCCCAGTCCGGACTCCCCATCAACCTGGAACTGCGCAACCGGCAGGATCCCGTGGAACGACAAGGCGCCCGGGCCGCCGCCTCGGGGGTCTACGCCCAAAAACGACGCCTCCACTCCACTCCTCCCCGGGGAAGACGATAAATTCCTCTCTTCCGTTCTCTCCTTTCTTTTGAAATACTTCCTTGTGTATTCATAACATGTTGATTATCAATGTGTTATGAATATATATGAAGATCTGTCTCACTTCTGCCATGTTGGAATCCCAATTCCGGGAATTGCTTTCCCGTCTGAAGTATTTCTTTGAACGTTCCCAGGAGGACATGTATGTGGAATACGCCCCCGTGGAGATGACCGTGGCGGTATCGGAATTGCCGGTTTCCTGGGGGGAGCGTCTTTCCGTGCCGGGGCGTCGTCCGGTGAAGGAAGGGGAGGTCTGGGGGAAGGACTGGGAGAGTGGCTGGTTTCATCTCACGGGGCGCATCCCGGAGCCATGGTCGGGGAAGGAGGGAGTGTTGCGCCTGAATCTGGGAGGGGAATGCCTCATCTTTGACGAGGAGGGCAATCCCCTTTGCGGCCTCACCAACACCTCTGTTTACCATCCGGGGACGGCCAAGGAAGTCTTTTATCTGGCCTCTCCCCTGAAGGGGGGGGAGACCGTGGATCTTTGGGTGGAGGCGGCGGCCAACAACATTCTGGGGCCGGCGGAGTTTGACTGGAATCCCCATGCCACCCGGGCCCCCCATCCCCAGGGGCGTTCCACGGGGGTGGTGCGTTGCGCCCGTCTGGCTCTCTGGAATCGGGATCTTCATCTCTTCCGCCTCCAGTTCTGGCAGTTAAACTTTTATCTAGAGTATCTTGGCAACGATGTGAAGGATTACCGTTGCCGGGCCTTGGCCCACGTCATGGGGAAGGCCCTGGATGCCTACCGGGGAGATCCCTCCCGGGCGGGGGAGGCCCTCAAGGTGCTGGCGCCGGTCTGGGCATGGCATGCCCGGGGCTCCGCCCTTCACGCCACGGCCATTGGCCATGCCCATATCGACGTGGGCTGGCTCTGGCCGGTCCGGGAGTCCATCCGCAAAGCCGCCCGCACCTTCTCCAGCCAGCTCCGCTTGATGGAGCGCCATCCCGATTACCGTTTCGGCGCCTCCCAACCCCAGCTCTACCAGTTCATCAAAGACCAGTATCCTGGACTCTATGCCCGCATCGCCCAGGCCATCCGGGAGGGACGCTGGGAATGCCAGGGAGGCATGTGGGTGGAGGCCGACAACAATCTCCCCTCCGGAGAGTCCCTCATCCGCCAGTTCCTCCATGGCAAGAACTTCTTCCGGGACGAGTTCGGGGTGGAGGTTCGCAATCTCTGGCTCCCCGATGTCTTCGGATACAACGGCAACACCCCCCAGATCATGCGCATCTGCGGCTGCGACTTCTTCCTGACCCAGAAGCTCTCTTGGAACACGGTGAACAAACCCCTCTACAACACCTTCCAGTGGCAGGGCATCGACGGCAGCCGGGTGGTCACCCATTTCCCCCCGGAAAACGACTACAACGCCTCTCTGGCGGCCTCCCAGCTCTCCCGGGGCCAGGACCGGCTCCAGGAATCCGCCCAGTTCCCCGAGTTCCTCTCCCTCTTCGGCATGGGGGACGGCGGCGGCGGCCCCAACGAGGAGCATGTCCTTCGGGGGCAGATGCTCCGGAATTGGGAGGGATCTCCCCGGGTCTCCTTCGGCTTTGCCCAGCCCCTCTTCGACCGGATGCTGGATGCGCGCAAGGAATTGCCCCTGTGGCTGGGAGAGCTTTACTTTGAAAATCATCGGGGAACCCTCACCACCCAGGCGCGCACCAAGCGCAACAACCGCAAGCTCGAGGAGCGTCTTGGACAGGCCGAGGCCCTTTGCAGTCTGCTGCCGGCTTCCGCCTATCCCCGGAAAGCCTTGGACAGAATCTGCAAGACGTTGCTCTTGAATCAGTTCCACGATATCATCCCTGGCTCTTCCATTGACCAGGTCTACCAGCGCACCCAGCAGGAGCACGCCCAATGCTTGGAAGAGTTGGCCCAGCTTCTCCATCAGGCAGGGAAGGCTTTGCTCTCTCCCCGGAAGCACGGGGTCACCTTCTTCAACGCCCTCTCTTCTCCCTATCGCCGGGCCCTGCGGATTCCCCAGGAGTCGGCGGCCTTGGGAGGAAGCTGGCGGGATCTTCAGGGCCATCCTGTTCCCGTCCAGAAGGAGGCCTCCGGGGAGCTTATGGCCCAGGCGACGGTTCCTGCCTGGGGCTTCCTGACTCTCCTGGCCCAAGAGGAGGGAGCGGGCAATGTCCCCATTTCCACCTGTCAGGATCAGGAATTGGTGCTGGAGAATGGGGAGATGCGGTATTGTTTCGACGCCCAGGGCAGGGTGCTTTCCGCCCTGGATTGCCGCACCGGCGTAGAATATCTGGAGGCCCCCGGCAACGCCTTTCATCTCTACCACGATGAAACCGCCATCTATGACGCGTGGAACGTGGATCCCTGGTATCGGGGAGAGGAAATCCCCTGGGAGCCCACCATTCTGCGCCCCGCCTTCCGGGAGACTGGTCCGGTGCGGGATGTGCTCCATTTCTTCCTGGGATTCCAGAATTCCCGTATGGAGTTGGAGGTTTCTTTGGAGAAGGGGAGCCGGCGTCTGGAGTTCCAGGGGAAGATTCAGTGGCACGAGAGCCACAAGATGCTGCGAGTGGCCTTCCCCACGGTCGTCCGGAGCGCCAAGGCCACCTTCCAGATCCAATATGGCGTCATGGAGCGGGCGACCCACGACAACACCAGCTGGGAACAGGTCCAGTTCGAGGTGTGCGCCCACAAATTCGCCGATCTCTCCCAGCCGGAAATGGGGGTGGCCCTCCTCAACGACGGGAAATACGGTCATTCCGTGAAAGGCGGCGTGATGGAGCTCAATCTACTCCGTTCCCCCAAATGGCCGGATTTCCAGGCCGACCAGGGGGAGCAGGAAGTCGCCTACGCTTTGTTGCCCCATGAGGGCACCTGGGAGGAGGCTCCTGTCTACCAGGAGGCGGCCCAGTTGAATCGGGCGCCATGGGGCTTCCCGGGCTTCACGGCCGAGGGACTTTCCCTGCCCATGGCCGTGGAAGGGGAGGGGGTCTCCTGGGAAGTGCTAAAGCGGGCCGAAAAGTCGGCGGATTGGATTCTCCGCATTGTGGAGACCCGGGGGCGCCAGACCCATGGCGTCCTGCGGCTGGCGGATTCCCTGAAGGAGTGCCGCCCCG
Source organism: Lentisphaeria bacterium (assembly GCA_016303095.1). Taxonomy (GTDB): domain Bacteria; phylum Verrucomicrobiota; class Lentisphaeria; order Oligosphaerales; family Oligosphaeraceae; genus UBA1724. The sequence goes on from JAEDMH010000004.1 coordinate 16,310, forward strand.
TTTTCATGGATGCCATGGAATGGGAGGAAGGGGCTCCTCTGGAGGGAAGCTCCGAGTCCGGCTACTCCTTCTCCTTGGCCCCCTTCCAAATCCTCACGGTGTGTCTTCCCGCTTCTTCCTCCTTGCCGGAACTGGTGCTGGCCTCCGCCTCCCCCCGCAGAAAGGAACTTCTGGCCAGCCGGGGCATCTCTTTCCTGGCGGATCCCGCCCAAGGGGAGGAGGCTCCCTGGAATGGCCAGACGCCCCCGGGAGAATACGCCCGAGCCCTTTCCTGCCAAAAGGCCGTGGAGGTCTCCCGGAGACATCCGGGCCGGTTGACCCTGGGGGCGGATACGGTGGTCGCCCTGGAGAATCGCCTCCTGGGCAAGCCCGACACCTTGGCCCAGGCGGAAGAGATGTTGAAGGCCCTGGCGGGACGCAGCCATCTGGTTTTCACAGGCGTCACCCTGGCCCAGGAGGGAAAGCCCCTTCGCAGCTGGCAGGTCACCACCCGGGTCCGCTTCCGCTCCCTGGACGAGACGTCCATTCGTCATTATCTTTCCTTGATTCACCCCCTGGACAAGGCCGGCGGCTACGCCATCCAGGAGCATGGCGACTTGGTGGTGGAGGAGATCCAAGGCCTCTTCTCCAATGTCATGGGGCTCCCAGTGGAGCAAATCCTGCCTGTCCTCCGCAGCCTTTCGACCCCTCTCTCCTAATCCCCTCTCTTCCATGACTTCTTCCTCCCTGGATTTTCTCAGCCAGGTTTCCCGAAAACTGGAGGAAACCTTTCTTGACGGACAAGCGGTCTCCTACCGGGATGGCCTTTGTCTCCCCCGGCGGGAAAACGTCCTTCGCATCCTGATGGGGCTTCTGGAGATTCTCTTCCCGGGATATTCCGGGAAAGAAGACTTCTACCGCGCCTCCCTGATGGGGAGTCTGGCGGGGCGTCTCCCCGGCCTCTACCAGGCCCTGGCCCAGGAACTCTCCCTGGCCCTGACCTACCTGGAACGGGTCGCCCAGAAATCCCTCCCCCCCAACGAAGGAGAACGGGTGGCCCAACTCCTCCTGGAAAAACTCCCGGAAATCCGGGAATGGCTCAAGCTGGATTGCCGGGCGGCTCTGGACGGAGATCCCGCCACACGCTCCTTGGACGAGATCATCCTGGCCTATCCCGGATTCCGGGCCATCGCCGTCCACCGCATCGCCCATGTGCTCTACAAGGAAGGCATCCCCTTGATTCCCAGGATCATGAGCGAATACGCCCATGCCGCCACGGGCATTGACATCCATCCGGGAGCCACCATCGGAAAGAGCTTCTTCATCGACCATGGCACCGGGGTGGTCATTGGGGAAACCTCCGTGTTGGGGGACAATGTGAAGCTCTATCAGGGGGTCACCCTGGGTGCCCTCTCTTTCCCCAAGGATGGATGCGGGCGTCTCATCAAGGGAAGCAAGCGACATCCCAATCTGGAAGACAATGTGACGGTCTACGCAGGGGCGACCATCCTGGGAGATGTGACCATTGCCCACCATAGCGTCATTGGGGGCAATGTGTGGCTTACGGAATCCATTCCCGACCCATACAGCCGCGTCCTCTTCTCCCCTGCGGAGCTCCAAGTCAAGATCCGCAAGGGAAACCAGCCCTGATTCCCCCCCTCTTCCCTCTCCTACCTTCAACGTATTATCCCCCCCTTTCCCTCCATGACAGAGAATCAGTTCAAAGAAGTGCTGAGCCGGCTGAATGTCTTCTATCCCCGTTCCGAAGAAGACATGTTCCAGGAATATGCCCCCCTGGAGGCTTCCATCGCCGTCTCCCCGGAGCCCGTTCCCTGGAAGGAGCGGGAGAGCCTTTCCTATCGTCCTCTGCAAGAAGGGGAATGCTGGGGAAAGGACTGGGACAGCTGCTGGGTGCATGTCCGGGGCAGGGTGCCCCAGGCCTGGGATGGGCAGCCTCTCGTCATGCGCCTGAACCTGGGGGGCGAGGCCTTGCTCTTTGATGCCGAGGGGGTGCCGATTTGCGGCATGACGGATCATTCCCTCTTCGATCGCTTCTATGTGAAGGACACCTATTTCTTCCCCCGGCCTGCCCAAGGGGGGGAGGACGTGGATTTCTGGATTGAGGGAGTGGCCAGCAACATCCAGGGCAAGACGGACTTTCCCTGGGCGCCCCACGTGACCCGGGAAGCCCACCCGGAAGGCCAGTCCCATCCTGTGGTGAAGCACCTGCGCCTGGCCCTCTTCCGGGAGGAACTCTACCGCTTCCGCATGGAGTTCCACCAGCTTTACAACCTGCTGAAGGTCTATTACAAAGGGGATGTCACCCGCTATCGCTCCCGTCAACTCGCCTTGGGACTCTCCCGGGCCCTGGATGTGTACTGCGGAGAGCCCGAGAATGCCGCCGAAGCCCGGAAGGTCCTCCAGCCTCTCCTCCAGCTCCCCGCCTGCGCCTCCGCCCTCCGATGCACCGCCATCGGCCACGCCCATATCGACGTGGGCTGGCTCTGGCCCGTCCGGGAATCCATCCGAAAGGCCGCCCGCACCTTCTCCAGCCAGCTGCGCCTCATGGAGCAGTTCCCCGAATACCATTTCGGCGCCTCCCAGCCTCAGCTCTATCAGTTCGTCAAGGAGCACTACCCCAAGCTCTACGCCCAAATCAAGGCGCGGGTCCGGGAGGGACGCTGGGAATGCCAGGGCGGCATGTGGGTGGAAGCCGACAATAATCTCCCCTCCGGAGAATCCCTCATCCGCCAGTTCCTCCATGGAAAGAACTTCTTCCGGGACGAGTTCGGCGTGGAGGTTCGCAATCTCTGGCTGCCGGATGTCTTCGGCTATAACGGCAACACCCCCCAGATCATGAAAATCTGCGGATGCGACGCTTTCCTGACCCAGAAGCTCTCCTGGAACGCCGTGAACAAGCCGGACCACAACACCCTGCGCTGGCAGGGCATCGACGGAACCCAGGTCCTCACCCACTTCCCCCCGGAGGACAATTACAACTCCGCCCAGGAAGCCGGCTTCATGGCCCTCGCCCAGGACAATGACAAGGATTCCGCCCTCTGTCCCGAGTTCCTCTCTCTCTTCGGCATTGGCGACGGCGGCGGCGGCCCCTGCCGGGATCATGTGGAACGCAGCCTGATGATGAAGGACATGGAGGATGTGCCCCGCATCGCCATGGGACGGGCCCAGGACGCCTTGGATCGCATGCGGAAGTACTGGGACGATTTGCCGGTGTGGCAGGGAGAGTTCTACTTTGAGAAGCACCGGGCGACCCTGACCAGCCAGGCCCGGACCAAGCGGGGCAACCGTCTTCTGGAACAACGCCTGGTGCAGACGGAGGCCCTGGCCAGTCTCCTGCCTCCCTCGGAATATCCCCGGAAGGAACTGGACAAGATCTGGAAGACTCTCCTGCTCAACCAGTTCCACGATATCATCCCCGGCTCCTCCATCCGCTTGGTCTATGAGCGCACCCAAAAGGAGCACCAGGAATGCCTGGAGCAACTGGCGTCTCTCCAAAAGCGGTTGGCGGCCAAACTGTTGGCTCCCCAAGAGAACTGCCTGACCCTCTTCAACAGCTTGTCTGTTCCCTATCGCCGTCCCGTGGAGCTTCCCTCTTCCTGGGCCACGGGAAAAGTGGTGGATGCCCAGGGCAAGGCCATTTCCCTCCAGGTGGAATCGGATGGACGGGTCTTTGCCGCGGTGGAAGTGCCCCCGTACGCCTTCCTGACCCTCCGTCGTCTGCCCGAAGAGGCCAGCCAGGCGGTGCATACCACGCGGGATGATTCTCTTGTGCTGGAGAATGGAAAGCTGCATGCCTCCTTCTCCCCGGACGGCACTCTCCAGAGTCTGAAGGAGGCCGCCCAGGGCGAGAACTACCTGTCCGCCTCCGGCAATGTCCTCTCTCTCTTCCATGACGACCCGGCGGAGTACGACGCCTGGGATCTGGATCCCTGGTATCGCAGCCAGAAGACTGCCCAGGCGGCCACCGCCCCGGGAAAGGCCCCCTGGCGGGAGAAGGGACCCGTGCGCTCCCTCCTCCATTTCTCTCTGGACATCGGGGTGTCCGCCCTGGAGCAGGAAGTCGCTTTGGCCGAAACAGGGGAGTCCCTGGAGTTCCACACTGTGGTGGACTGGAAGGAGGGGCGCAAAATCCTGCGGGTGTCCTTCCCCACCACCATTCGCAGCGCCTGGGCCACCTACGACATTCAATATGGACAGATGCGCCGCCCCACCCACACCAACACCAGCTGGGATTCGGTCCAATTTGAGGTGTGCGCCCATCGCTATGGGGATCTTTCCCAGCCGGAGAAAGGGGTGGCCTTGCTGAACGACGGGAAATACGGGCATTGCATCCGGGATGGCGTGCTGGAGTTGAGTCTCCTGCGTTCCCCGAAGTGGCCGGACTACACCTGCGATTTAGGGCGTCAGGAGTTCACCTACGCCCTCCAGCCCCACCTTGGCCCCCTGGAGGACAGCCTTGTCCAGCAGGAAGCCGCCCAGCTGAACCGTCCCCCTGCCTGCTTTGCCGGGGAGGCTCCGGCGGGGCTGGGGCTGCCCTTCCAATGGGAGGGGAAGGGGTTCACCTTGGAAGTGGTGAAGCGGGGAGAGAAATCCGACGATCTCTACCTGCGTCTGGTGGAGAATCATGGGCGCCATGTCCAAGGAGCGCTCCTCTTCTCCGGAGATTCTCCCGCTCCCCGGGTTTCCCTCAGCGATGCTCTGGAGTGGAAGGAAGAAGGGATCCTTCCCGTCCAGTCGGGGCGTTGCCCCTTCCAGCTGTCTCCCTACCAGATTCTCACCTTGAAACTCAGCAGCCAGCGGCAATAGGGCAAGACCATGGTGGAGGAGCGCAGAAAGAACAATGGTCCAGGGGCCGCCCCTTCCCGCAAGGAGGGGCAGACCTCCGTGGCCGGGGTGTTGAACATCAACCGGGAAAAACCCCACAATTCCGAGGCGGAATGCGCGATTCTGGGGGCCATGCTCACGGATGCCGACGCGGCGGCCGTGGCCATGGGGCGCCTGAATTTCGAGGGCGCGTTCTACAATCCCGCCCATCAGATGATCTTCAATGCCATGGTGGCTCTCAACGCCAATTCCACCAGCAAGGAGGGGGTGGACGCGGTGGTGCTGGCCGACTATCTGGAGAAGAACGGGCAGCTGGAGTTGGCGGGGGGACCCAGCTATCTCCAACTCCTCATGGACAAGGTGCCCACGGCGGCGTTCATCGATCGCCACGTGGACATTGTGCGCCAGGCCGCCATTCTCCGGAAAATCATCGCCACCTGTTCCGAGACCATTCTCCAATGCTACGAGCACCAGGGGAAGGCGGAGGAGCTGCTGGATCTCATTGAAAAGCAGGTTTTGGAAGTCAGCCAGATGAACGAGCGGCGGGACTATCTGCCCATCGCCCCTCTGGTCACCAATGCCATGGCCTACATCTCCTCCCTGATCACTGTGGGAAAATCCGGAGAAGCCCTGGGCATTCTCACGGGATACGATGTGTTGGACAAATCCATGACCGGCGGCCTGCAGCCGGGAATGCTCTTTGTGCTGGCGGCCCGCCCCTCCATCGGGAAGACCGCCCTGGCCCTGAATATGGCCTACAACATGGCCATGAAGGGAGTTTCCGTGGGCATCTTCTCCCTGGAAATGTCCGCCGACCAATTGACCCTGCGTTTGATTTCCTCCGGAGCCCGGGTGAACATCTCCAATCTGGCCTATCAAGCGGAGCAGCCCGCCGGGGACATACAAAAGATCAAGGCCGTCTGCCAAAGCTTAAGCAATGCCCGGATTGTCATTGACGAGACGGGCGGCATTGACATCCTGGAGTTGCGCTCCAAGGCCCGGCGCATGGTGGAGAAGGAGAAGGTGCAGATTCTGTTCATCGACTATCTCCAGCTCATCACCATTAGTTCCACCAATCGCAACTCCAGCCGAGAAAACGACGTGGCCCGCATCTCCGGCGCCTTGAAGTCCCTGGCCAAAGAATTGAGCATTCCCATCGTGGTGCTGGCCCAGGTGAACCGGGCGGCGGAACAGGGAGATGGACAGCCCAAGCTCAGCAATCTCCGTGAATCCGGCGCCATTGAGCAGGACGCCGATGTGGTGGCTCTCCTCCACCGGAACCGGGAAGATCAATATGCCCAAGGGGCGGATCAGACCAGCGGCTTGGAGGCCGTCCTGCTCATCGCCAAGAACCGCAATGGCATGACCGGAAAGCAGAATCTCATCTTCTTCCCCTACTACACCCGCTTCGATCCCCGGGAGGAGACCGTCTCCGCCGAGGATGTCCAGGCCATGCGGAAAAACAACTGAGCTTCCCCCCTTTTTTTTCCTCCGTATCCCCCCCTCTAACTCTTTTCTTCAAGATGAAAAACACGCTTTTTCTCCTTCTTGCGACGTGCGCACTCTGCGTTTGGGCTCAGGATAATCTGCTGGTGAACGGGAATTTCGAGGAAGGGGCCACGGGGTGGGTCATGGTGGAGGGCTCCGAGGTCGCCCGGGGGCATGGCTTCAACGGGAACGGCGGTCTGAAATTCACCCGCACCCCAGGCATGGCCTACGCCTTCAACCGCCAAGTGGTGGAATTGACCCCGGGAGAGGCCTACAAGCTGCGGGTCCAGGTGAAATGCGAAAACGTGGAATTGGGCAAGTCGTCCATCGGGGTGGAATACACCGACGGCAAAGGCAAATGGCTGGGGGGCAACTACCAGGCCGGTCCCCAAGGCACCTCCGACTGGGTGACCGTGGAGCTCTACACCCGGGTGCCGGAGCAGGCCAACAAGGGCACTGTGGTGCTGTATCTCCAAAAGGATGCCACCGGCACCGTTTGGTTTGACAATGCCAGCCTCACCACGCTGGAACTGACTCCCCAACTCCAATTCGTCTATCCCGTCCAAGGCACTCTCTCCCTAGAAGATCCCCTGGTGCGTGTCAATGTCGCCATCCTGGGCAATCGCAAGGGCGACAAGGCCTTCCAGGGAATGGAGGTGGAACTCTCCCTCCAGAAAGGAACGGAGACGGCATGGCGTCGTCGGGAGTCTCTCCAGGGGCACGTAGCCGTGTTCGACTTGGAGAATGCCCCCCTTGCCCAGGGGGAAACGGTGCACCTCCAGGCCCAGCTCTGGGATGCCCATAAAGAGCAGCCCTTGGGAGATCCCTGCCAACAATCCTTCCAAGTCCGGAAGGACGACGCGCCTGTTCCCCCTGGCGCCTGCCGTATCGACGCCTATGGCCGTGCCCTGGTGGACGGGAAGCCCTATCTGCCCATCGGCATCTTCATGTCCAATTTCGATCAAGCGGAAGATCGCCAGTTCCTCTATGACTCCGATTTCAACTGCTTCCTCTTCTACAACAGCTGGACTCTCCGGATGTCTCCCCAGGAGCCCGAAGGAGACCTGGCAACCATTCGGAAGACCCTGGATGAGTTGTCCAGCCATGGGAAGAAGGTCATCTTCTCCTTGAAGGATTTCTACGATCTGCCCCGTTTCTCCGCCCAAACCGAGTATGTGCGGAAGAAGTTTGGCGTCCAGACGACGCCGGAGTTGATTTCTTTGCTGGTGAATGCCTTCCGGGAGCATCCCGCCCTCCTGGCTTGGTACAACAACGACGAAATTCCCTTGAAAGACATCCGTCAGGCCCAGGAGCGCCGCCGTTTCCTCAATCAACAGGATCCCCACCATCCCGTGTGGGCCGTCCTATGCGATTTTCTGGAGACTCCCTTCTTCGCCAGCTCCTGCGATGTCCTGGGGGTGGATCCCTATCCCATCAACAAGGACAAGGTTTCCCAACAACGCCGCACCTTGGAGGCCATGGATGCGGTGGAGCAGTCGGGGCAGCCCGCCTGGGCGGTTCCCCAGGTCTTCAACTGGGGCGTCTACAACGCGGTGAACAATCCCGAGCTTTTCCACGAATGGATCCAGCCCCGGCCTTCCCAGATGCGGGGCGTGATTCTCCTGGAGGCTCTGCGGGGCGCCCGGGGATTCATCTTCTACTCCTTCTTCGATCTCAAACGGGGCTATCTCACCCCGGAGCGCTTCCGGGGGAAGGTGGCCGTCCAGACCCGGGAGGACTTCCTGTGGCACTGGCAGGAATGCAAGGAATTGGCCACCATGCTGAAAAATCTCTCTCCCTGGATTCTCTCTCGCCAAGGCGCCTCTCCTGCCAAGCTGGAGGTGACCGCCGGCCAGGCCGAGGCCGCCATCTTCCGGCGGGACGAGGATGGGGCCCCTGCGGTTCTGGCGGCCTCCATCGGGCCGGACAATGTGGAGGCGGAGTTGGCGTTGCCGGCGGACTTCCCCCCCATGGAGGCCCTCTACGGCCACGCCCGGGAAGTGGCGCCTGGCGTGTGGCGCTTCTCCGGCAATGACATCTGGGGGGAGATTCTCCTTCCCCGCCGCTAGGGAGCATTGAGAGGGGATGGGGAGAGGAACGGTGGAAGGCATGGTGTCGTCGTCCTCCCGGGGAGACTCCGGCGAAGGCGGGGAATCCCGCCGTCGCATGGGCCGGGGGCTTTTCTCCTCGGCGGCGGGCATTCTTCTGGGGCGGGTTACCGGGTTGCTCCGGGATATGTGTTCTGCGGCCTTCTGGGGAGCCACGGGCATTCCCCAGGCCGCCTACAACACCGCCTTCGCCATTCCCAACAGCTTCCGCATGCTATTAGGGGAGGGGGCCTTTGCCAGCGCCTTTGTGCCCATGGTCTCCACCCATCTGGAGCAGGACCAGCGGGAGCAAGCCTGGCGTCTAGCCTGCCGAGCCATTTCTCTCCAAACGACCATCCTCCTGGGCATCTCCCTGGTGCTGGGCATTCTGACCGCCCTGGTGGGGGCAAGCCACCTCTGTCAGACGGAACTCTTCCGCACCACCTTCCAGGTGCTGCCGATCCTGATGCCCTTTTCCATCTTGATCTGCGCCGCCGGAGCCTTCTCCTCTCTCCTGAATTGCCTCCATTCTTTCTTCTCCGCCACCATGGCCCAGGGAATCTTCAATCTGGTCCAGGTGGCTTCTCTTCTTCTCCTGGGATGGGGATGGACCAACCAGGATGCCTCCGCTCTTTGGCTCTACTGCGGAAGCACGCTCCTGGCCGGCTTTCTCCAACTCCTCTTCCTGGTTCTCGCCTGTCGGCGCAGGGGATTTGTCTTCCATTGGGATTTCTCCTGGCGAGACCCGGAGGTGATTCTCCTATGCCGCCGCATTCTCCCCGGGCTGGTGGGGGCCGGGCTGATGCAGCTCAACAGCGTGGTGGACAAGGGCTTTGGGTTGGTTCTGGGTGCCGCCGCCGTGGGAGCCTTGAGCTTTTCCCAGCGTCTGGTCTATCTTCCCGTGGGGCTCTTTGGCGTGGCCATGGGCATGGTGGCTCTGCCGGCCCTCTCCCGTGCCCAGGCCCGGGGAGATGAGGCCAGTGTCCGGGAGGGATTGGACTATGCCCTGGGCATGGTTCTCTTTCTGGCGCTGCCTTGCACCGCCTTTCTTCTGCTGGCAGGAGAGGAGGTAGTGACTCTCCTGTTTGCCCGAGGGGCCTTTCAGCAGGAAGCCATTCAGGAGACGACCTACACTCTCCTCTTCTATCTCGCCGGCATTCCCGCTTTCTGCTGCGCCAAAATCGCCACCCATCCTTTCTATGCCCGAAAGGACACGCTTACGCCGGTCAAAATCGCCGGCGCCTTCCTGGGCGTCAATCTTCTTCTGAATCTCCTCTTCATGGGTTTCTTCCGCCAGGGAGGCCTGGCGCTTTCCACCAGTCTCTGCTCCTGGGGACAGGTAGTAGTTCTTCTGGCATGGAACCGACGATTCCTCCCCCAGTGGTCCTTCCTCCCTTTCCTGAAAGCTTTCCTCTTCCTGGCTCCCGCCGCCGGAGCGGCCGCCTGGGGAGCGGATTGGCTAGTCCATGCGCTCTTCTCCTTCCTCCCCAGAATCTTTTTCCTCTTGACGGAACTGGGGGTCTTCGCCCTCCTTTACCTCCTCCTCTGTTTCCTTCTCCGCCGTCAGGAACCCAGAGAGCTCTTCCAAAGTCTTCTTCGACGATAATCCTCCCCCTCTCTCTCTTGCCATGAACTACTTTTCAGATCTGGAATTTGTGTGTGCCGGCAAGGTAGTCAATCGGACGCTTTGGAACAGAGGACGCATATTCGAGGGATACTACGGATTGCAATACATTCACAAAGGGAGCATCCTGGTACGGGTAGGGGAGGAGGCGGAGGAGTGTCTTCAGGGGCCGGTGGTCTTCTTCACCTTTCCCCAGGTGCCCTGGCATTACGGCCCCCCGCCGGGAGAAGAGGCGGAGCATTGCTGGATTTGCTTCCAGGGAGAGCGGGTGGAACAGTATCGTAAAACGGGATTCCTCCCCGTGAGGACCAGCCAGCTAGGCATTCCCATTCGGGAACCGGAACGGTTCCTCCTTCTGATGAAGAGCATTCTTCATCTCTTCCGGCAAGGCCAGGAGAATCCCATTCCCCATGGCAGAACCGTCCTCCTCTTGGAAGAACTCCTCCTGGAAACCGCCGCCTCCCGCTCCGCCCTCCAGGAACCCTCCATCCCTCTCCACCGGGAAAAACTCCTTGGACTCAAGGAAAAAATTGCCGCCCGCCCGGAACTGCCATGGGACTTCTTCCGGGAGGCGGAAAAGCTCTCCCTCTCCTATGCCCATTTCCGAAAGCTCTTCCGGCAGCTCTGCGGCAGCCCCCCAGGACAGTTCCTGGGAGATTGCCGTCTCCGCAAGGCGGAAGGCCTCCTCACCTCCACGGAAATCCGATGCAGCGAGGTGGCAGAACGATGCGGCTTCCCTGACCGGGCCCAATTCAGCCGCATCTTCCGACAGAAAAACGCCCTCTCCCCCACAGAATATCGCAAGCGCTTCGCCGGATTCGATTGACTAAAATCGACCATCGGAAAAGTGACGGTCCATCATCTATCCCATCTTTCTCACTTCGGGGGGGGTAAGGCTAAACAGGCACAACAAATTTTTCGCATCTTCCCTTTTGGGGGTCTTTTCAGCGGCTTTTTCCCGGCTTCAGAACAGTCTTGAGAACGGGCAGGGTCTGCAGGTTGATGCCCAGGGCGCGGTATAGCATTTTCTGCCTTTCGTCGGGCAGCCCGGGCCTTCGGATGTGGTATTCCTTCCCATCCTTGCAGGCAGGATGACGGTAGCATAGCAATGGGTCTGGAGAAGCCGACGCGCCTCTCCATCCATGTGCATGGGATTTCCGCGAGGTGCAGGGAGTATTCGACCCAGCGCAGGAGATGATAGGCCAGAATGGTGGTCCAGACGTGGGCGTCGTGTAAGCGTTCAATCAGACTCGTGGCTTCCTGACCCCGCAGATTTTGAGGATTTTCTTTTCCGTGTGGAAAAAGAGAAGGCCCCGGGGCATCCATTGGGGGGATGTCTCGGGGCCTTCTTTCTGTTTCTGCAAGGGGTCTTATTTTGTGCTCTATGTCTTCTCCTGGTCCTTCTTCCCCAGGTTGGGCAGGAAGCAAGTCCACTGAGCCCACGAAGAGCCAGTTCTTCCGTCCGATGCAGAAGGGGCGGATGACGTTCTCGCAGGGGTGGTTGTCGATGTTGAGCCTGGGGGGGCAGGAAGCGGTGGAGTTCCTTCTCCCTGCCCAGGGCGTGGACCGTCGCGACGGTATCGGGAAACATCAGCATGGTGGCCTCCCCGGAAGAAAAAGGCCCATCACATGGCAAAGCGTCCCCTTGTCAACGCCACGGGACCGGCAGATCACCACGCCACACGCCTCCAGGGAAACCCCGCTGTCCTCTCCCCCCGGCGCGGGAGGAGGCGTAGGAACCTCCAGAAGCTCCAACAGGGAGGAAAGTTTTGCAAGACGGTGGCACCAGAGACGCAGCATTCCCATGCTCCCCCCCGCCGCCTCGCAATACTCCTCGTTTGTCCATCCCCAGCGCTCGCACTCCGTAAGTCGCCCGCGCCACAAGGCCAATGTCGATTCTTTATGCAGGAAATGACTCCTCTCAGGTTCGGAAAACGAACCAAAGATATCCCCACGCAACACCCCCTGGATTATGGTCTGATAGAATGCTTACGGCCCGAGGTCGAGGAGGCGGAGGAATATGGCTAGCCGAACAGGTCGCTGTGCGTGCCAGTCCTCGAACAGACAAGAACGAGCTGACCGTGCAGATAGCAATAGATGAGAAGCCAGTCCGGCTCAATATGGCATTCGCGGAAGCCCGCATAGTTTCCCGTCAGCGCATGGTCGCGCTTTTCAGGCGGAAGCTGCCTTCCGTCGGCCAGCACCCGAAGCACCTCTTCGAGCTTCTTGTCATCCTTGCCGCGGCTGACCATCCGCTTGAAGTCCTTGCGGAACTGGGTGGTGCGGACAATCTCGTAGCTCACTTCCTCAAATCCTCCATCAGATCATCGACGGTCGCAAACCGCTTGGCATTCGGATCGCTGGCGAGGTGGATGGCCTCCTCCATCGCCGCAAGCGTGGTCTTGTTGGGACGCTCCAGTCTGATCTCGAACGGAAGACCGCCCACGATGAGAGCTTGGTGAAGGAAGATGTTCATTGCGCCGGAAAGCGTCATGCCGAGGTTGGCAAAGAGGCGTTCAGCCTCGTCCTTGACCTTGGCGTCAAGCCTGATGGTGAAATTTCTGTTCTTGGTGAGTGTCGGCATGGTTGACCTCCTTGGTGGATACTGCCCATAAAATACCGTAAAATGATTCAATTCCAAGTGCAAAGCAAGTAAATTTGAATAAAAAACAGAATTGCGACCATGCCAGCAGGAGGCTGTCAAGGCGGTCTACGAGTTCCTTCGGACAAAGGACACCAAATTCCTGCGTGGTCCTGCTGACGGGATTGCCAGGCCAAGGGGGCATCCCATCCTGATGCACGACGGCTCGGTCAAGAAGGTCGAGGACATCGCCGTTGGAGACCTTCTGATGGGCAATGACAGAAGGCTCCGCATCGTATATCAGGCTCTGCGTGGACGGGAGGAGATGGTTAGGGTCTCTTCCGCTATCTGGAAACCACGCCACGAAAAGGTCCTCTTCCCCCGGCGCGGGAGGAGGCGTAGGAACCTCCAGAAGCTCCAACAGGGAGGAAAGTTTTGCAAGACGGTGGCACCAGAGACGCAGCATTCCCATGCTCCCCCCCGCCGCCTCGCAATACTCCTCGTTTGTCCATCCCCAGCGCTCGCACTCCGTAAGTCGCCCGCGCCACAAGGCCAATGTCGATTCTTTATGCAGGAAATGACTCCTCTCAGGTTCGGAAAACGAACCAAAGATATCCCCACGCAACACCCCCTGGATTATGGTCTAAGGGAACGCTTACTCCGCCGGATTCCCTTCCGGCGGCCCCTGTCTTGGCAATATCAGGTGAGATTCAATGGATTTTGTATTGGGAAAGTTCTATTTGAGATTTCACGGGTATATGCTCCAGCGCCTTCTTGATCCTGTAAAGGGAACGTGGTGGTCTATTTCTTCTTTTTCCTGGGCGGGCACCAGAGATCGGGGGTGGAATTGGCATGGGATTGGGCGCGCAGGCACCACCAGGCGGTCTTGAGGAGTCTCTGGGTAGAGAAATCGGATTCCTGGCCTTGGATTTCCTTCAGGAAGCCATCGAAATAATCTTCCCCTTGGGGATCCAGGGGGATGGCCCGTGGGGCGGGGTCGTCTTCCAGGGCCAGGAGCACTTCCTTTCCTGCGTAGGAGAATTCCATCCATCCCTTGGTGCCGGTGACGGTGAAGCGCCAATAGGAGGGGAGGGCGAAGGCGCTTCCCCGAGGGGCAGTGTAGGAGACATCCCCTGTGACCTGGGCGCCGCATTCCATTTCCAAGACAATTTGGGCCACATTTTGGAAATGGGGGCATTCCGGGAAATGGCGGTTGTACGCCCTGACATAGGTGAAGGCGTCGACCGGGCAGCCGCAGAGGCGGGGGAGGAAGTCGAAGGCATGGCAGGCCAGATCGTTGATGGTGCCTCCGTGCATTCCTTCCTGGAAATACCAGTCTGGCCGTCCTTTGTGGTAGTTGAGGGGATGCATGCCATTGAATTGCACGCTCAAGATTTCCCCCAGCGTCCCCTCTTTGACCAGCCGGGAGGCGGTGGCCATGGGCGGGCAGGTGCCCAAATCAAACATGCAGCCCAATTTAGGACGGGGTTCGATCTTGGATTTGTTGCACAGGTAGTCCAGCTGTTGCCACCCCTCCAGGGAAGTGCAGAAGGGCTTGTCGGAAAGGACATGAATGCCTCCGCTGAGGGCGGCCATAATGATCGCCTCCCGCCGGGCATAGACCTCCCCCACCACCAGAACCTGGATGGGCAGATTCAAGAGGTCATGGAGAGACTCCACGAAGGGACAGTCCACTCCCTTCGCCTTGGCTTGATTCCGGGCGTCCTCATCCTGTTCCCAGGCGGCAAGAATGGTGGCGCCAGGGGTCTGGCGGATGCGTTCCACCAGGGAGAAGACGTGGGGATGGCGGAAGCCGGCGAACCCGAAGGCGAGGGGAGGGCAGGGAGTCATGGTTTTTCCTCCAAGAGACGCAGGGCGTTTTCGCGCCCCACCCAGAGAAGTTCCTCCTCGGTGAGGAGATTGAGGGATTCCAGGAAATCCATGCAACGTTGCATGGTGCAGGCGGCGGCCACCAGACACTGTTTTTCCGGATTGTAGAGCCGTCCGGAGGGTTCCAGGATGGCGTCGTTTCCCAGGATGCGAAGGGGGCCCGGGGGCATGCCGGTGGCGTCGCTGGCGTCGCTGGTGACGATGGTCTTCCGGGGCCCTTTGACCTTCAGGATAATGCGGAGCAATTCCGGGGGGAGGTGGTGTCCGTCGGAGATGACCATGGCGGTGAGGCGATCCTCGGCCAGTCCCGCCAGCAGAGGATTTTCGTGCCGTCCCACCAGATTGGGGCAGGCATTGCCCAGGTGGGTGAGGGTTTTGGCTCCGGCGTCTGCGGCGGCGCGCACCTGGGCGTATCCGGCCAGATGATGGCCCACGGAGACCCGGATGCCCAGTTCCCGGGCGGCATGGATGCCTTCGGTCAGGGAGGGGGATTCGGCGCTGATGGTCATCAGGCTTACAAAGCCCTCCGTGGCCTCGTAGACTTCCTTCAGCTTCTCCGGGGTGGGCACCTGAAGCCACTGGGGATTGTGGGAGCCAATGCCCCGCCCGGAGAGGAAGGGGCCCTCCAGGTGCAATCCAGGCACCGCTTTTTGCAAGCCTCCCCGTTCCACGGCTCGGCGAATGACGCCGCTGTTCCGACGGTAGAGTTCCAGCGGGCCGGTAATCAGGGTGGGCAGAAAGACCGCCGTGCCTGCCGCCAGCAGCTCTTCCGCCGCCCGGAGAAACTGCTCTTCCGTGAGATCGGGGCTGTTGAAGTCCACCCCGTGATGTCCATTGACCTGGAGGTCAACCCAGCCGGGATTCTTCATTGGGGGTAGCTTCCCTTGAGCTGGCTGGCGGCGGGGGCATCCAGATAGAGGTGGCAGTCCGGATGGGTCTGCAGGATGCTGGCGGGGCACAGATTGGTGACGGGGCCCTCCACGGCGGCGGCCACGGCGGCGGCCTTCCGGGCATCGGGAACGGTGTTGATGATGGCCTTGGCCCGGAAGATCTGGGGAACGCTCATGGAGATGGCCACCTTGGGCACGGCTTCCATGGTGGGGAACCAGCCTTCGCCAAATTGCTGGTGCCGGCAGACCTCATCCAGCTGCACGGGGAGATAGGAACGCTTTGTGTGGAAGTCGGCGGGGGGATCGTTGAAGGCGATGTGCCCGTTCTCCCCGATGCCGATGAAGGCCACATCCAGGCGGAGAGAACCGATTTCCTTCTCCAAGGCGTCGCAGACGGCCTGGGGATCGGGATTTTCCCCTTGGACAGGATGGAAGGCCATAGGGGGGATGGGGAGGCGATCCAGGAAGGTCTTGTGGAGATTGAAGCGGAAGGAGGCGGGATGATGGTCGTCCAACCCGATGTATTCATCCAGATGGAAGATGTTCACCCGACTCCAATCCAGATTCTCCTCCTTCACCAAGGCGTCGTACATCTCGTTCTGGCTAGGGGCGGTGGCCACCACGATATTGGCGGTGCCGTAATCCTGGAGGGCTTGGCGGATGAGGGAGGCGCCACGGGCCGCCGCGGCTGCCCCGGACTGGACTTTGTCCGGAAAGATATGAACCTGAAGCATGGCAGGAAAAGGGGAGAAAAGTGTTTTTTGAGGAGGAAATCCCTCCTCCGGGAAGGGAAGCCCGGGGAGGGTGGCGGGGAGGAAGGGGGGAACTACTCCTCCAGGCGGGAGAGAGGATTCTGGCGATGGCACTCCTCGATGACTGCAATCTGGCGCTTCACCTGGTCCAGGGGGACTTCCAGGGGGGCGCCGTTCAGGATGGCCTCATAGAGATTCAGGTAGAACTTCTCCACCCGGGAGTGGAAGTCGGCCCCTTCCGGGGAGGTGGTCCATTCTCCCTCGTAGAAGGAGAGGTTCTCCGAACAGTAGGCACGGCCTTCCAACGGGGTGCGGATCAGCTTCTGCAAGGGCGCCTCCTGGGGATCGAAGTATTTCCACTGCAGCTTGTTGTGGTCTCCCATCAAGCTTCCGCAGGTGCCGTAGACCTGGTACACGTAGGGATTGAAGAGGCTGCAGCTGGAGACTTCCATGTCCACCACGGGATGGCCGGCGGCGGACATGAGGAGTTTCACGTGGTCTTCGGCGTCTCCGTAGGTGTTGGCCCGATCCATGTAGCAGACAATCTTCTCCGGCATGACGTTGCCCAGGAGCTGGAGGGCCTGATCCAGGGGATGGGGGCCGGTGTTCAGCAGGGATCCGGCGTTCATGGACTGGAGGGTCTGCCAGTCCCACCGGCGGGCAAAGCCGTTGAAGGCCATCTTCACCATGACGATCCGCCCCAGAATGCCGGATTCCATGATTTCCTGGACCTTCCGGAAGGTGGGGGCGAAGCGGCTCTGCTGGAAGACGGCGAAGAACTTGCCGGTGCGGGCGATGGCCGCCTCCAGCTCTTCCACGGTCTTCACATCCCGGGCCAGGGGCTTCTCGCACAACACCATCTTGCCGGCCTCCATGGCCTGGATGGAGAGGGGCACGTGATCCGGGCTCTGGGAGGCATTCACCACCAGATCCACCTCCGGATCCTGAAGCAACTCCCGGTAGTCCGCGTATTGCTTGCTGGAAAATTCTTCGGCGGCCTCCTTCATGCGATCGGGAAGACGATCGCTGACGGCCACGACCTGGAAGCGTTCCCGAAGCTTGGGACGCTTCAGGGCGGCGCCATGGATGTCCCAGCCGCTTCGGCCTTGTCCAATGATACCAATGCGAATCTTTTTCATTGCGGGATCCTCTTATGGGTAAGGGGCAGGATTAACGGGTGTAGATCAACTGGGGGGTTCCGCCGCACTGCACGGAGCGCTCCGCCGCCTCCAAAATGGCCATCACCTCGAAGGAGTCCTCCAGGGAGACGGGCATTTTGCCGGTGCGCAGGAAGGATTCGATCTCCAGAAGGAGGGGGCGATAGAAGTGTTCCGAGATCACCTCCTGGAAGATGTGGGGATCCCGGTCGGGGGTGCGCAGCACGCCGCCGTAGGCATAGAGTCCGTTGGTGAGGGAGACGGTGGCTTTCCGCTCATCGCCGTAGGCCAGGGAAAGGAGGTAGCCGTTGGCGCTGGTGGTGACCTGGACGGTCCGGGCGCCCCGCCCCATGAGCAACTGAATCATCTCCACGGCATGGACGCCATACCATACAATGCTGGAGCCTGCGGCAGCCTTGCCCACCGGCCCCCACACCATGCCCTCCATGGGAGCGGGAACCGCCTTGTGGGCCGCCTGGGTCTCCTGGCAGAAGCGAAGGCAACTGGCCGTGAAGAAGGGAACGCCATGCTTGGCGGCCAAGTCCCGGATGGTCCGGGCATTGTCCAGGGTGTCGGCATAGGGTTTGTCCAGGAAGACAGGCTTGCCCAAGTCCAGACACTTCTGGAAATAGGGAAGATGGAAGGAAGCATCGTTGATCTCCAGGAGCACGGCGTCGCAATCCGCCACCGCCGTGTCGAAATCCTGGGTGACCATCATGCCCAGGCTTTCCAAATAGGCCTGGCGCTTGTCCAGTCCCTCTGTGCTCTGGAACGGGGTGTCGAAACGCAGGGCGCGGGTGGGAAGAAGGCCGGGAACCCGGTAGGCTTCTTCCACATTCTTGTCCAGCATGAGCTTGGGAAATTCCACGGAATGGCTGGTGTCCAGGCCAATGATGGCCACCTTGAGGGGAGTTTGCGTCGCCATGGTCGATCAGGAAGAAAAAGGAGAAAAAAAGGGACAATGTCAAGGACAAAGGAAGGTGTCCTTTGTATAATCTAACGGGAAAGAAGGGGAGGGCTCTAGGAGTTTTTGGTGAAATGAGATCATTTTTGATGATATTTGCCCCCCCCAGGAAGAATATTGGGGAGGGAAGAAAAAAGGGCTGCGAGAATTTCCCGGGGCATCTCTGCTTCCGGGGCTCTCGAAGCCCTATTGCTCCCTGGATGGGGAGGGATGTTTAGTTATAACTTATTTGTATTCAATGAGTTACAACTGAACTTCCTTGCCCGTGCGGGCGGATTCGTAGACCGCCGCCAGGATCTTGATCATATCCACGCCCTGCTGGGGGAGGAAGCAGGGAGAAGCCTTGCCGTCCAGGACATCCAGGAAATGCTTCAGGTTTTCCTCGTGTCCGTTGTCCCGCAGATCTCCCACAAACTGGGTGTCGGTGAGTTGTCCGCCGTCTTCGCCGTAGATTTCCAGATGGTCGGCATTGGCCCAGGTGAGTCCGGCCTTGGTGCCCCGAAGTTCCACGAAGCGGTATTCTTTCTTCACGTTGGAGGCCCAGCTGAACTCGATTTGGAGCACCGCCCCGTTGTCGAAGCGGATGAAGCCCATGGCCAGATCCTCCACGTCGAAGGTGCCGCCTTGGACGGCGTCTCCGAAGTTGGAGTTGACGGAGTCGGAGGTGTCGGAGTTGGCGAATTCGCAGTAGGTGTTGCCGGAGACGGCCACCGGGGTGGGATTGCCCATGAGCCAGATGGCCAGGTCAATCATGTGGACGCCCAGGTCGATGAGGGGGCCGCCGCCGGACTGGGCCTTGGTGGTGAACCAGCCGCCCTTGCCGGGAATGCCCCGGCGGCGCTGCCAGCCACAACGCCCGGCATAAATCTTCCCCATGTCTCCCCGCTCGATGAAGCGCTTGGCCGCCTGGGAGATGGAGGCGAACCGGTTGTTGCGCATGATCATCAGGGTCTTCCCCGTCTCCTCGGCAGTCCTCTTCATGGCCATGGCCAACTCGGGGGAGACCGCGTCCGGCTTCTCGCAGAAGACATGCTTCCCGCTCTTCAGGGCGGCGATGGCGATTTCCGCGTGGAGGTAGTTGGGGGTGCAGATGTCCACGTAGTCAATGTCCTCCCGCTTCAGCACCTCCCGATAGTCCGTATAGGTGTCCGCCTGGGGATGGAACTCGTCCCGGAAGGCCTTGACCCGATCGGGAAGGATGTCGCAGAGAGCGACCACTTCCACGCGGTCCTTGAGTTTCAGATAGGTGGGGGTGTGGGCCCAACGATTGATTCCGCCACAGCCGATGATGGCGATTCTGTAGGTCTTCATGGACAAGAAAAACAGGGTTCAGGACTGGAAAAGCCGACGGTTTCCATGGACGCGCCTGAAAAGGAGTCCCTCCGTCGCCGGGAAATGGCCTTACTATAGCCATTCCCCCCAGGACCGCCCCTCCTGAGGCAACCTCTGGATTTCTAGATTTCTAGAGCGGGGAGGGGGGGGGGCAATCCATCTGACCCCGGCAGGGGTGGGGCGAAGCGCTCGGGGGATTCTATCCTTTCAGCGCATCCTGGATTTTTCTCTGGGTGGTTTCGCAGAGAGCCTGGGCTGTGTCCCCTTCCTTGGGGAGGATGGGGGGGAGGAAGGTGATGGTGACGTTCTTTCCCCAGCGGGGGAAATTCTTGCCTCGGGGGAGGACCTCCAGGGGGCCATTCAGGACGACAGGGACGATGGGGGTCTTCTGCTCCAGGGCCAGTTGGGCGAAGGTGGGCCGGAAGGGAGCCAGGGTGCCATCCAGGCTCCGGGTTCCTTCGGGGAAGATGGCCACGGACTTGCCCTTTTTGAGAGCCAGACTGAGGACGCCCAGGGTTTTGCGCAGGTCACTGTTGAGATCCATGGGGATCATGTTATGGCGGCGGGCGAAGAATCCCGTGAATCCCCCGGTGATGAACTTGGCGGCGGCGTAGAAGAAGGTGTCATGGAACCGCTTGCGGCTCATGGCGATGCCCAGATATAGCCCGTCCAAGGCGCTTTGGTGGTTGGGGGCGAAGATGCAGGGAGTGTCGGGAAGATTTTCCCGACCCTTCACGGTCACTTTGGAGATGGTGCGAAGGGCGAGAAGTCCCAGGAGTCGCACCAAGGAGTGGGTGCAGGCGGTTCTGGGGAGGGTGATGTCGGTCTCTTCTGGCTGTTTGGGGCCGGCGGGGTCCTGGGGGATCTTCTTCTTTTCCTCCAGGCATTGGGCAAGGGTTCGGGGAGTGGGATGCTGGGCCAGTTCCTCGGCCTGGATGGCATAGCCATACTGGCTCTCCAGAGTGCTGAGCAGGGTGATTTTCGCCAGGGAGTCCAATCCCAGCTCCAGCTCTAGATGTTCATCGGGGCCGAAGGGGCGCCCCACCAGGCCTTCCAGGCATTCCTTCAGGGCCCGGTAGGCTTCCGTTTCCGGGGGCGGGGCGGCTTGGCTTTGGGAGCTCGAAGCCGGCTTTCCTCCGTTCAGCTCCTGGCGGATCAGATGTCGGCGCAGCTTGCCCAGGCGGGTGCGGGGGAGGGGATGGTTCCACAGCACCAGATCGACGATGCGCTTGTAGGAGGGGGCGTGCTGGTTATAGGGTTCCAGAATCAGATCCACCAGGGTCTGCTGCAGATTCAGAATGCCCTTCTTGGCCATGGCCTCCATGTCCGGCACCGCCACGGCCACCAGATGGGTGCCCCGTTCGGAGACGGCGCACTCAGTCATCAGCCCCGGCATCTGCTCCATCAACTGCTCCTCCAGCTCCGAGGGATTGATGTTCTTCCCATTGCCCAGGATGATCAATTCCTTGCTGCGCCCTGTGAGAAAGAGGAAGCCGTCCTTGTCCACATACCCCAAATCCCCTGTGTGCAACCATCCCTCACCATCCAGCGCCTGGGCGGTCTCCGCGGGACGATGATAGTAGCCCTGCATCACATTCTTTCCCCGGACAAGTACCTCCCCCTCCTGAATCTTCACCTCGTTGCAGGGAATGGGAATGCCGGGAGAGCCGGGACGCACCCGGCCAGGACGGGTGAAGGAGATCATGGGGGCGGTCTCCGTCATCCCATAGCCTTCCAGCAGCTGAAAGCCCAGGGTGTAGAAGTCCCGGATCATGTCGGGAGAGGCGGCGGCGCCTCCGCTGGCGATGTATCGGATCTTGCCCCCGAAGGTCTTTTGGGCCTTGGCAAAGATCTTCCGGGAGAGGGCCAGGGAGTGGCAGCAGCGGCAGAGGCGGAAGAAGAAGCGCCCGATCCAGGTGGCGTTCACCTTCTGCATGATGGCGTTGCGGAAGAGCTCCAGGAGGCGGGGCACGCCGATGATGAAGGTGCATTGATGTTTCTGGAGAGCCTCCAGAATGGCGGGACCATTCATTTCCGTGGCGAAAACCGAGGTGCCCCCGATGGAGATGGGCATGACCAGGCTGCCCATGAGGGGATAGGCATGGTGGAGGGGCAACACCACCAGCACCCGATCCTCCGGCACGAACACCTCAATCTCCCGGGAGCAGGATTCGGTGTTCGCACGGATGTTGCCAAAGGAAAGCATCACGCCTTTGGGGGAACCCGTGGTGCCCGAAGTGTAGATGATCAACGCCAACTCCTCGTCCGGGCTCTCTCCCAAGGACGCCCCCTCGGGCAAGGGGGAAAACCCTTCCTGCCTCCCCAAGGAGTCCAGGGACATGACCACAGGGTGGCTCTCTTCCGGCAAGGTGGTCAGGGCCTGGGAAAGCTTGGCCATGGACCCACCGTCGCACCAAATCACCGCCGGCGTGCTGTCCCCCAGGATGAAGGCGATCTCCTCCGGGGTGGACATGAAGTCCACGGGAACCGCCACGGCGTGAAGGTGCCAGGTGCTGTAGAAGGCGATGGCCCATTCCAAGCTGTTGGCCCCGAGAAGCACCACCCGGTCTCCAGGATGGAGATGGGGAGCCATCAGGGCTGCCGTGTGGGCGATCCCCCCCATGAGTTCCCGATAGGAAAGGTGGCGGTCGCCGCAGATCAGGGCGTCTTTCTCAGCTTGACAAAGCCATTGCATACAATTCGTTCCTCAGTCCAGTAAAAAAAAGGGGGGGGCGGCTTCCCGGGAGAGCAGGCGCCCAGAAAGCAAAACGGGAAGATTCGGCGGAATCCGCCGCATGAAGGAAAAGTCGATCTTAAGAAAGAGGCGTGCCAGGGGAATGACCTCCCGGAAGCCCCAAAAAAGGCCGGAATTATTCTCTCCTTATATGCATTTTTTGTCGGCATCCCCTGCAAAAAATGCTGATTTTTCAGGACTATCGTCCTTTTCGGAGTCGTTTTACCAGGGCATGGGCGATGCGTTGACGGAGGGTGATTTCCTGGGATGGAGGCAGCCGGGCCTCCTGTCGATAGGCTTCCAGGATTTGCGTGAAATCCTCTTGGAAGGAGAGGGGGAGTTTTCGGGAGAGGGCGAAAGCGGCGGAGACCAGGTTTCTGGCGGCGCCGGCCAGGGAGAAGTGCCGGCCTTGGCAGGTTCTATCGTTGTCGATGTAGAGGAATCCCCTGTTGGGGTCGTCCTGGAAGAAGTTTCCGGGGTGGCAGTCTCCGTGGACGAATCCGGCCCGATGGAGGCGGGCCAGTTCCCGTCCGGTCTTTTGGAGGAGGGCCAGTCGTTCCTCTTTCGGGAGGGGAGGGACGCGCCAGAGGAGCGTGGAGACCAGATTTCCCCGGGCTTCCTCCGTGATCAGGAGATCCGTGGGCTTTCCCCAGGGCCACCAGGGGCGGTATCGGGCGGCGAGAATCACCTTGGGTGTGCGGAATCCGGCCTTTTCCAATTTCTGGGAGATGTTCAGGATATGGAGAGCCCGGGAGGGGCGGAAGCGCCATTTCAGGGCATGGAGGAATCCATCCTTCTGGTCGGTGAGGCCGCAGATGCGCTTGAGATACCAGGCGGGCCCAGAGGGTCTTTCCAAGCGGACGATACAGCGCAGGGGAAGACGGCGCACCACCTGGAGCTTAGGAGCCTGGCTCCAGGCGTCCAGCTTCTCCAAGGGGATTTCCTCCGCCACCTGGGAGAGAACATAGCCCCGCCAACCCTGGAGGGCAAAGGGACGGTATTCCTTCATGAACACTCCTCCTCCAGCAAATCCACGATGGCTTCCGCCCTGCGGCAGAACTCCTGCTGGCTTCCGTAGTCCCAGGCCTGTTGCCGGCATTGAGGGAGCCGAGGCAGGATTTCTGCCAGGCGCCCATTCATTTCCTTCTGCTGGAAGGGGGAGGCAAGAGGGGGGATTCCTGCGGGGGCCACCAGGTAGGAGAAGCCGCAGAGTTCGGTGCATAGAGTGGGGAGGCCATTGGCCATGGCCTCGGCCAGGACGGAGCCTGCGCCTTCCGAGCGGGCGGCATGGAGAAGCAGATCCGCCGCCAGATAGAGGCCTCCCACGCTGGGCCGGGGGGGGAGGGGGATGGCCTGAGCCGGGGCGAGGCCCGCTTTGCGGGCCAGGGACAGAAATTTTCCGGGGTCGTTCCTTCCCAGGAGGACCACATGGCAACGCCGTCGCACTTCCCAGGGCAGGGAGGCCACCGCAGCCACCCCCCGATCCACTCCCTTGAGGCGCAAATTGGAACCCACCATCAAGAACACCCAGTCTCCCGGGGGAATGCCCAGGGCCTCCCGCTCCTTCTGTCGAAGACGTTCCCGTTCCTCTGGTCTCTCAGGAGGCAGGCTCCCCGGATCCATTCCCGGGGGCAAAAGGAGGAGTTTTTCCGGGGAAAGACCGTATTCTTCCTGAAAATCCCGTTGCTGGCGGGGGCTGATGACCAGGATTTTCCGGGTGCGGGGAGAGAGGAGGGTGGCCTTTTCCTGGTGCAGCAAGGCGCGATAGCGGGGAAGAAGCCGGAGAAACCATCCGCCGGGGCGTCGGCGGAGAAGGCGTTTCATGCATTCGTCGCCGGCAAAATAGAAGAGGGCGCCGGGAATCCGGTTCATGGCCAGATCCCCGTCAAAGGATTCCTGGCGCCGGAAGGCCTCCACTTCCCGGCCAAAGGCCGCCATGCGGGACAGATTTCCCCAGGCGTGAAGGGGGGAAGTGAGGCGCAGGGTGAAGCCCGGCAGGGCAGGAAGCTCTCCTTCCCACCGGGTGGTCAGAAAGACCACCTGGTGTCCCCGCTGGCAGGCGGCCTGGGCAATCCGCAAGGCGTCCATCTGAAGCCCCCCCGCGGGAAAATAGCGATACAAGGAGAGGAGAAGACGCATAGGGTACGGGGAGAATCGAGTCTACCAGAGAAGAGCCTCTCCGGGGAAGACCGGCCCCTCCTTGCAGGAACGCAGATATTTCCAGCCTTCCGGGGCGGAAGGATCCTTGGCCTTCACCACGCACCCGAAGCAGGCCCCCACGCCGCAGCACATCCGCTCGTCTAAACTGACCTCGCAACGACACCGGGGCTCCTGGGCGGCCAACTGGGCCACCGCCTTCAGCATGGGCTTGGGACCGCAGGCCTGGAGGAAGGCCTGCGGCGTCTCCCGAAGCTGCTTCTCCAGCAGAACCGTAATGCGGCCGCAGGTGCCCAGGGAGCCATCGTCCGTGGAAATCTCCACGGCGCACCCCAAGGCCTGAAAGTCCTGAGCCAGAAGAATGTCCCCCTGGGTGCGGGCCCCCAGCAGCACTTTGGGAGATGGCGCTCCTGCCTCCCGGTGGCGCCGGGCCGTGAAGAGCATGGCGGCGCAGCCGTAGCCTCCTCCCAGCAGCACCAGGGGACGCTCCGGGGAAACCGGGGAGAAGCCATGGCCCAGGGGAGCCAGAAGATCCAGGCTCTCCCCGGGAGAAAGACGGGGCATGGACTGGGTGCCCTCGCCCACCACCTTGTAGACTAAGGTCAGGGTCTCCCCCTCCACGTCACAAATGCTGAAGGGACGGCGCAGAATGTGCCCCTCTAGCCCGGGAAGACGGAGTTGGACGAATTGTCCCGGCTGGGCCAGGGCGCAGATTTGGGGGGCATGGAGCCGCATCCGCCAATAGGCTCCCTGGAGATGTTCCTGGGAGAGGAGGATGGCGGAGCACTGGAGGGGGGCAGGGGAAGACATTTAGCGTCGTTTGCGGTTGCGGCGTCGGATGGCGTTGGCCAGGAGGGTCTGAATGCCCTGAGGGGAGGGCCATCTCCCTCTTTTGGCGTAGCTTTCCAGGAAATGAAGACTGACCTTCTCGTCGAAACGCTTCAGAAGGCTATAGGCCATCTGGGCCAGATTTCGCTTCTGCTGGAACTTCCGCACCACGGCAGGAGGCGTCCAGGTGCGATCATTGTCCAGAAAGGCGAGGCGATGGGATGGGAAATCGTAGCACAGATTGCGGAGGATGCAGTCTCCGTGGGCGAATCCGGCCTGGTGAAGCTGGTGGATCTCCTCGGCCAGGAGTTCCGCCAGGCTCTCGGGGGTCATGCCCGGGGGAAGGGAATCCCAGAGGTTGGGCAGGGGAAGCTCCAGGGAGACAAAAATGTCCCGGGGAATCAGCCCCGTGCGTTTGCGCACCGCCAGGATGGGCTGGGGACAGAGAAAACCCCGGTGGAGCAGATCCATCGAGGCGTCCCAGGTCTCCCGGGCCCGGGAGCCCCGAAAGACCCATTTGCCCCAGGAAAAAAGGTCCCGCCTGTGGTATCCCGCGTCGGTCAGAGCGCGGATGTCCTTCAAGTAGACCGTCCCCAAATCCGTGGAAATCTTCCGCACATCCCGGCTGTCGTAGTGCACCACCATCTCCCCAGGATGACTCGCGAGCCATTGGTCGAAATGGCCAAAGAGACTCGCCCAAGGGGCGTCCGCCACAACTCCATTCCATCCATGGCTATGAAAAGGCAGGAAATCCTGGGACATGGTTGCTTCTTCTCGCAGGGGAGTGTCGGAGGACAGGCGGAAAAGTGGGGAAACCGAAAGCCGGCGGAATGTCCTCTGTCAGGAGAGCTGAGGAGGAAAGAAGAAAAGCCTCGCAGGAGGGAGTCATCGCCCCTTCCGCGAGGCACCAGTGGACAAAGGAAGATAGGCGGCGACACACGCCGATAGGAGTCGATCAGTTGGCGACGAACTCCGTGGGAGTCAGGCCGGTCTTCTTGGTGATGGTTTCGCAGTGACCGTCCGCAAAGGCGGCATTAATGGCGTTGTTGTGGACCCAGGTGTCAGAATCCGTGGAGAACTGGACATACACATTGGCGGAATCAAAAACAGTGGTCATCTTGCTCTGCCAGTTTTCCTGATTGTGGTTGTTCTGGAGATCGATGCAGGTATCATAGGCGCCGGCGATGGTGAGGGGGGCGCCGATGGTGGCATCGAAGGTGCAGTTGGCATCGGCAATCAGGAGGCAATTGGCGGAGTATTTGATGCGGCTGTTTTTGGCGGCACGGGCATAGGCGCTAGGGATGCCTCCGTTGCTGTTGCTGGGCTTGGTGACTCCGCTCAGGTCGGTGATCAGGGGATTGGAGGTGTAGCCGCAGCTGACGTTCTTCGTAAAGGCGCTGGTTCCCGTGAAGTCGCTGGGGGAGCAGTTCAGCACGCTCTTCTGCACCTGGGTGCCGTCGCAGTCCTTGGTGAGGCCAAGGTAGGAATACAGGAGCCCGCTCCAACTGGCGTCGTAGGTGGTTCCATTCTCCTTCGCCTGGCTATAAGCCGCCGGGAAGAAACTCTTGTTGTCATCGCTGAAGCTGATGAAGGCAACGGCCACGTTCTTCTGGTTGCTGAGGCAGGAGGTGGTTCTGGCTTTGGCCCGGGCGCTGTTGACGGCCGGCATGAGAAGCCCGGCCAGAATGGCGATGATGGCGATGACGGTCAGCAACTCAATGAGGGTAAAGGAGAAAGTCTTCTTCATGGGGTTGTCTCCTCGCAGGAAATGCTGGTATGGGATCAAAGAAGAGCACAGGCGTTCGCCAGGGCGTCTCCGGTCGTGTCAAGACAGGGGCAGAAAACAGAGGGGCGGGGCGCCGAAGGCATCCCCGTCTCCCCACGCTTCCGGCCAGGGATAAAGCAAGGAAGGCTTCTCCTCCGAAGAATGGAAAACGCCCCAAAAGCGCGTTCCCCTAGGGAAGGAGTTTGTCAGAAACGGTAACAATGTAGTTCTCAGATGATGTTTTTTCCTGCCCCATAATGAGAAAACATGGGAATTTTGCCCATTCCTCATGATCCATCCCCTCCTCGCTCTGACAGGAGGGCGAGACACGGAGACCGCTGAGG
>JAEDMH010000080.1 GCA_016303095.1 Lentisphaeria bacterium
TCCTTGCGTCGTAGTTCTCCGGAGGTGCGGCAGTTTCCCCTCAAATTGAACACATAGATACTTGAGAACTCATCAGCAAGGAATTTTCGGAAACCGGATGTGGCGTTGCCGTCAATCCAGGCACCGTTGGAGACAAAGGCGATGATACCGCCGTTGTCTTTGTCCAGACGGTCGGTAGCCCAGCGAAATGCTTTGATATAGGAATCGTAGAGGGAGTTTTTGTTGGTGGACCTACTGGCAGCGGCGTACGTCTCTGCGATGCGTCGTTCCAGTTTGGGATAGGATTGGTTCTGGGCGTTGTCGTTGGCGGATTTCTGTCCCACAGAGTAGGGGGGATTTCCGATGATGATTCGGATGGGCGCTTTTTTCTGAGCGATGACCCGTTCAGAATTCTTCTCAAACATCTCGGAAAATAGCTTGTTGCTGTCGTCGGCTTCCCCTAACTGGAAAGTATCTGTAAGACAGATACCACTGAAATTCTGATATCCCTTATTATTTCGGCACAAATCGTGGTAGACATTTTCGATATTAATGGAGGCGATGTAATAAGCAAGGAGGACAATTTCATTAGCGTGAAGCTCGTAGTGGTACTTACGTTCCAAGTCTTCAGCCTTGATGTGTCCGCTCTGGAGCAGGCGAGTAATAAATGTTCCTGTGCCAGTGAAGGGGTCCAAAATATGGACGTTTTCGTCCGTCAAGGAGCGGTTGAATTCCTTTTTTAGCACGTCTGCCACGGAGTTGATGATGAAGTCAACTACCTCCACTGGCGTATAGACGATACCCAGTTTCTCCACCACTTTGGGGAAGGCAGACTTGAAGAATTTGTCATAGAGTTCCACGATAATCTTCTGGCGACCTTCCGCATTGTTGATGCCTTCCACACGTTCGGCGATGGATTTGTAGAAGCGTGCCATGACCTCTGCCTCTGTAGAGGGAATCTCCTCCTGCAGGGCGTCAATCATCTTCTGCATAGCAATGGAAACCGGGTTACTCTTGACGAAGGAATAGTTCTCAAAGAGTGCCTCGAAGACAGGCCGGGTGATAATGTGTTGCGCCAGCATTTCCACTGCCTCGTCCTCAGCCACGGAGGGATTCAAGTTCTTGCGCAGGCCAGAGAGGAACTCTTGGAAATTCTGGCGATGAACACCACCCTCGGCAATCAGCTTTTTGATGCGTTCAATGTGCTTTTCCGCGACAGCCGCCACATCTTTTGCCCAGAGTTCCCAGTAGCGGCGAGTTCCCACCTTCTTGACCATGCGGGCAAAGATGACATTCTGCAGGGACTCGTACTTCAGGTTCAGCTCCAGTTGCTTCTCGATGCTTATTGGCACACCGTCCACATAGATAATGCGGTGGTTATGGCCGTCGTCATCGACTTTGGTTGCAACACCCTCACCGGAGCTACGTCCTCCCTTGCCGATGTTGTGGTTGTCATCCCTTCCCTTGCCAGGACGACGATTCAACTCAATCTTGTTGATTTCCGCATTGAAACGGTCATCGTGAGCGCGGAGGGCGTTGAGAACCGTCCAGACCACGGCGAAGCAATCGCTCTTGTCCAGGGCCTCCTCGGGACTCATGGTGGCAGGAATGATGACAGGGATGATGATATAGCCATATTTCTTACCTGGTGCCTTGCGCATGACACGTCCCACGGACTGGACCACATCCACCTGGGAGTTGCGAGAGGAAAGGAACATGACGGCATCCAAGGAAGGCACATCCACGCCTTCGGAAAGGCAACGGACGTTGGTGAGAATGCGGCACTCGTGTGAGTGGGTTGGCGTGGACTTCAGCCAGCTCAGTTTCTCCTGTCGCGTAGCAGCACCCATGCCCCCGTCGATGTGGTCCGCCTTCACTAGAACCATTTTTTCGCGGGTTGCCGCATCCAAGGTTTCATAGTAGGTATTCTTCTGCAGATTGAAGATGTTGGTGATATGTTTGGACATCTTGATGGTCTGACAGAAGGCGACGGCAGTGTGCATGAGCGAAGGATCGGAAGACTTGATCAAGTCTTCGTCCAGTACCATGCGTTTGGAAAGAGCATTGATACAGCCTATGAGCTTGGCAATATCGTCCGCATTAATTTCCCCATTGGAGGCGGCTATAGCTTTTTGGAACTCGGCGGGAATCTCGCTTTCCTGGGCAGTCAACACCAGCACCTTGTAATCAGAGAGCAAGTCCTTCTCAACGGCTTCGCCAAATCCGATGCGATAGACCTCTTCACCATAGATAGCAGGGTCATCCATAGAGCAAAGATACGCCTCCGCCTCTTTTGCCTTTTCCTTCACATCATCTTTGTAGAGGCGCGGGGTGGCGGTCATATAGATGCGCTTGTGCCCTTGGATGAACTCGTTATCGTGGATACGAATAAAGGCAGACTCGTCATAGCCCTTGCGCTTAAAATCATCGTTCTTCAATGCTACACCTGTGGTTCGGTGGGCTTCGTCGCAAATAATAAGGTCGAAGACACAGGAGTCCTGCTGTTCTGCATTCAAGGCCTTCTGCACTTCCGCGACACGCTCAATGGACTGGTACGTGGAAAAGACGACTGTCATGCCCTCGGCACTGTTCCCTTTGCCAGACTGGAACTGTCGCTGGATCTCTTTCACATTCGTTGATGCAGGCAATGCTAGATCTTCAATGCGGAAACCTCCCTCGTCATTTTCAGTTTTCTTTTTAGAGGCTTCAACGTCAGAGCAGATACAGATAGGCTTGATAGGAGAGGCGGCAAATGTGCTCCATTCAATGAGCGTCTGATTCAGCAAGGCAATAGAGGGGACCAAGAAGAGCACAAGCCCCTTTCCGTTGGTTTCGTTTTCAGCAATTTTCAGGGAAGTAAAAGTCTTACCAGTCCCGCATGCCATAATCAAGCGGCCTCGATCATGGGACATGAAATGTTCATGAAAAAGACGAATGGCCTTCTGTTGATGTTCGAAAACAGTCCGTTCATTCAGGAGGGCCTTGGAACCATGAATATCTTCCTCCAACTTTCCCCAGTCTACGGGAGCATTCTCCAGATCCATCAAACCAATAATGCTAACAGGAATAGCAAGGTTTTCCAAGGCATGGCGCGCCTCGTGTGACCAATTGTTTGTCGTGGACACCCAAAGACGATGTCGGAAACCGACCTGCTCATAGTCCTCGTTGCGAAAGCGTTTTTCGGACGTGGATAGGAATGTATCCACATGCGCCTTAGTAATTTGTGTGTCTTTGTCATAGCATTTGCATTGAACGGCCCAGAAGTCCCCCTCTTTCGTCATGATCACCAAATCAATGCCTGTATCCTTCCCTGACCCAAAATCCTTGCGATGTGGGAAATCACTCCAAAGCCATACTTCTTTGACAATCGTTTCGAAATAAGGAATCGTCAGCAAATAAGCCTTGATTAGTCGTTCAAAACGCGCCCCTTTATCATGCTCAGAAAAAGAATATTTACGATATCTTTCAAGAATGGAAGAAAAATTCATTATTGACTCCAAATCGGGGAGAATGGTCTACTAAATTTGCAACACCTCAGGATGTTCCATGCACTTCCAGTGTTTTCAAAATTTCTAGGCAATATAACTGAACTTCCCCGTACCTGTTCAACAGGTAAGTCAAAAATTTTTCTTTTTCATGATCGAAATGTTCATTCTTACTCTCCCCTCATCTCCATTGTTGACATGTCGCTCTTCTAGTCTCCAGAAGACATGAAAACAAATGAAAATCCTTTCCCCGGTTTCTCCTAATATGAATTCTTCCCCCTTCCAGAAGCGATAGGGCGTTCAAGAAAGCAGTCACATTCCTTCCACGTTTCCACCGAAAGTTCACCTTGTTCCCTCTAGTGCTTTCTTCCTCCTGCTGGCGGGATTATACCGTGTCATCGCAGTATGGCCCCTCTGCGTGCTTCGTGAGGGAGTTGCCATGCTATCCTATCCGCAGGGAGGCGGAGCGTGCCCGGAGGGCGGTGCCCGCCATCACCGTCTCGAAGCTGTTGTCCCCAGGATTGCGGTGTGGGGGGGGATCGTCGTCCTGTGGGCCGCAAGCGTCCCAGGGCGGCATCCAGGATTTCCTCCTTTGCCACATCCCTTTTCCTGTATTCTTTGTAATGAGGGACTTGCAGATTCAAAAAGGTGGGTTACACTCTATTCACAGTCGCGATGAAGGAGGGCATTTCCGTTATGCGCCAGCTTGACCGTATCAGACAGATGAGGGACGAGATCCAAGACGTTGCGCGGAAGCACAACGCCGAGAGGATTTTTGTTTTCGGATCCTGCGCCCGTGGCGAGGAGACGTCAGAAAGCGACATTGACTTCCTCGCCGACTTCCGCAAGGACGCGTCCCTGTTCGACCATGCGGGGCTTGAGATCGACCTTGAAGATATGCTTGGATGCAAGGTGGACGTGGTCGGTCTTAATCGGCTTTCGACAGACGATGCCTTTTCCCGCAGGGTGAAAAAAGAGATGATCGCGCTGTGCTGACGGATCTGGAAAGGGTGGAGCATATGCTCCAGGTTGCCGACAGCCTGATTCGGATTGCCTCTTCGGTCACGAAGGAGCAATATGCGAAATCTGTCGAAAAGCAGTTTGCCATCAAGTTCGCCTTTGTCATGCTTGGCGAGGACGCCGCGCAGATATCCCAGACGGCACGGGAGCACTTCCCCGATATTCCCTGGAGAGTCATGAGGGGGATGCGCAATATTGTCGTCCACGACTATAGCAAGACCGAGGAGTCCGTCATATGGGCAACCGCCGTTGGGGACGTGCGCGTCCTGCGCTC
The DNA here is from genome assembly GCA_016303095.1 of Lentisphaeria bacterium. Lineage (GTDB taxonomy): Bacteria > Verrucomicrobiota > Lentisphaeria > Oligosphaerales > Oligosphaeraceae > UBA1724. The sequence goes on from JAEDMH010000080.1 coordinate 4,759, forward strand.
CAAGCTGGCGGCCATGGCCGATGAGCTTCGGCGTCAAGGCTGACCCTCTCCCCCGAATCGCGTTCCATCGCAAAAAAAATCCCCCGCAGGCTGCCCTTGGGGCAACGTCTGCGGGGGCGTGGGCGGAAGTCTCCTTGTCTTACAACTGTGAGGCGGAGCGTGCCCGGAGGGCGGTGACCACATCCCGGACATCCTGAGTGCGGTCCTTGGGCATGATGAGGACGGCGTCGTCATCCACCACCACCACCATATCCTTCAGGCCCACCGCGGCCACGGCCACCTTGTTCTGTCCCGGGGAGTTGTAGATGATGCTGGAGTTGCAATCCAGCACCACGGGGTTTCCGAAGGCCACGTTTCCGGCGTTATCCGGGGGGAAGGTGCGCTGAATCACCTCCCAGCTCCCCAGATCATCCCACAGGAAGTTTCCGGGGATGACGGAAATGCGGTCGGACTTCTCCATGAGAGCGTAGTCGATGGAGATATTGGGCATGGCATCGAAGATGGTTTCGGCCCGTCGCTGGTCGTCGGCCATGATGGCGTCGGTGAGATCCTCCAAGGTTTCCGCCAGAATCGGGTTGGCCCGTCCGAACTCGTTTTGGAAGGTGGAGAGTCTCCAGAAGAACATACCGGAGTTCCAGTAGCAGTGTCCTCCGGCGATATAGCGGGCCGCCACATCCGCCGTAGGCTTTTCATGGAAGGCCTTCACGGTGTAGAGGGGGAAGCGGTCGTTCTTATTCACGGTCCCGTCCACGGCGTCCACCTGGAGATATCCGTATCCCGTCTCGGGGCGGATTGGCTGGATGCCAATGGTGACCAGCCGGTCGTTGTTCTCGGCGGCCTCCAAGGCGGCGGTGACGGTTTCGGCGAAGGGGCCCACTTCAGGGATGCGGTGGTCGGCAGTGAGAACGGCCATGGTCACTCCCTCAGGCCCCAGTTCCCGATGGCGGGCCATGATGGAGGCGGAGGCATAGATCAGGCATCCCGCCGTATTCCGGTGGCTGGGCTCCGCCAGCACATTCTCCTGGGGAATGCCCAGGTTGCACTCCTGGATGGGCTTCTGGAGTCCCTGACTGGTGGCAATGTAGATGTCCTCCGCCGGCACCACTGCCTTTGCGCGCTCCACCGCCTCCGCCAAGAGAGACTGCCCGCTGCTGGTCAGAGTCAGAAGCTGCTTGGGGCGGGAAGCGCGGGACAAAGGCCAGAAGCGCTCGCCGGTGCCGCCGGCCATGATGACAATCACTCTCATGGTGGTATTTCCTCCTAGGTTGGGGGCCGAGGCTCCGCCTTTCCTTCCCTCCTCCATGCAGAGGGCTCGTTCCCGGGAGAGAAGAAAAGGCATTCCCTGCCGGGGCGGGAGAAGGGGGGGGATGGCGGAGCCGTTCGGTTGTATCGGGATCGAGAATCTAGTGCCGGGAGCGGGATGTTCCGGTGGGGGGGATCCCCGGAGCGTGGCGTCACTTGCCGGAAAATCCTGGAGCAGGGCGGGTGGGAGAGGAGCGGAGCAGGACCTTGGACTCGTCCCACAGTTCCTCCAATTGGTAGAAGTTGCGCATTTCGGGTTCCAGGATGTGGACCAGAACCAGGCCGTAGTCCAACACCATCCAGCGGCTTTCCGGTTCGCCATCGGTTCCCCGGGGACGCAGCCCGGCCTCCACCATGGTGCGTTTCACATGGTCGGCGATGGCGCGGATGTGGGGCATGGAGGTGCCGCTGCAGACGATGTAGTATTCCGCCACCATGGCCTGGCGGTCCCGCACATCAAAAAGAAGAATGTCCTGGGCCTTGGTATCCTCGCAGGTCTTCACGCAGAGCTTGGCGATTTCCAGGGAATCCAGGGCGGGGGATTGGGGTTCTGTGGTCATGATTACACCTCCTGATAGAGTTTATGGTCCCGGATATACTTCTGCACCGAGGGAGTCAGCACGCCGTCCAGCTCCTCCTGTCTGGCGATCTTTTCCCGGACTTCTGTGGAGGAGTAGGGCCAGAGGGGGAGTCCTTCCGGGGGGAGAATGGCCCGCACCAGCTTGGGGGCCAGGGTGCCGTAGGCGCGGATCAGCTCCACCTGCCCCATGGGTTCCACGCCATGCCGGGGATAGACCAGGAACTCGAACTCCTTCAGCAGTCCGCCTGCGTTATGCCAATCCTTCAATTCCGGCAGGCAGTCGGTGCCCATGAGGAAGAGGAGCTGCATGTCGGGATAGATCTTCCGAAGGAGGGAGAGCGTGTCGTAGGTGTAGGAGTACTTTCCGGCGCGCTGGAGTTCCACATCGGAGACCCCCATGCGATATTCCCGCTCCTCGGTGACGCCATCGGCGCGCAGGAAAGGGAAGGTGGGCTTTTCGGCCAGGGCGTCCTGGATGGCCAATTCCACCATGGCCATCCTCTCCTTTCCGGTATTCATCATGGAAGCCCCCTTGAAGGGAGAGCGCTTGGCCGGCACAAAGAGCACCTCGTCCACCCATCCCCTCTCCTGCACCTGGCGCGCCAACTGAATATGCCCCAGATGCACCGGATCAAAGGACCCGCCGAGAACGGCCACACGCCATTTCCGGGCAAAAGGCAATCCCTCGTTGGGATTGACCTCCCTCTCCTCGTACTCCTCGGGAGGAAGCCACTTGGAAGGCGTCTGGGCGCCACGCTCCCGACGGGGGCGGCGCTCTGCAAAATCGTCATCAATCATAGGAATCCGCACAATCGTTCAAGAACCCGGGAAGGAGGCTTCCCGGGAGGATCCAAGGAGAGGCACCCCATCCTTGGCGAAAGGCCGTCCTCGGCCCCCGGGCCAACATGGCCCAGGGGAGGAGAGTCAGGCGACAAGGGGCATAATCTACCCCGGATTCTTCAACTCCCTTCTTGGGGGAAGAAAGGAACCCCAAGAAGGAGAGGAACCGAAAAGGGAGAGGCACGAGGAGAAAGTCCAGAAAGTCCTGTTCTCTCCCCTCTCCCTCGGCGCTCCTTCCTCCTCCCCCCGGAGAACGTGTCCAGGAAAGACCGGGGCCGGAGACGCCGGGAGACAGAAAGGAAGCTAGTCCTCTTCCTCCTCTTCCTTGGCGGCGGCCTCCTGAATCTGCTTGGCCAGGGCGGAAGGCACCGGATCGTAGCGGTCAAACTCCATCTGGAAGAATCCCCGCCCCTGGGTCATGGAACGCAGCTGGCTGGGGTATTTGTAGACCTCGGCCAGAGGCATCTCCGCCGTGAGAACCTGCTGTCCGTCCTGGCGATCCATCCCCAGAATGCGCCCGCGACGGGTGTTCAAGTCGCCTTGAATGGCCCCCATGTATTCATCCGGGAACTCGATGGTCAGACGCATGATGGGCTCCAGCAACTCGGGCTTGGCCTGGGCCATGGCGGCTCGGAAGGCGCCACGGGTGGCAATCTTGAAGGCCATTTCGGAGGAGTCCACCGGATGGTACTTTCCGAAGAAGACCACGGCCTTGAAGTTGATGCACTTGGAATGGGAGAGGGGACCGGAGAGACGGGTCTCCGCCACGCCCTTCTCAATGGCGGGAATGAAGTTCTTGGGAATGGCGCCACCCACCACTTCGTTGCCGAACTGGTATTCTTCTTCCGCCGTGCCCTGGAAGGGCTCCAGGCGCATGTGCACTTCGGCGAACTGGCCATGGCCGCCAGACTGCTTCTTGTGGCGGAACTCCGCCTTCCCAATGCCACGGATGGTCTCCCGATAGGCCACTCGGGGAGACTCCAGCTCCACCTGGACCTTGAAGTCATTCTTCATCCGGTTCACCAAAAGGTTGATCTGCTGATCCCCCATGCCGTGGAGCACGGTCTCATGGGTCTCGGGATCCCGGACCATCTTCAGGGTCTTGTCCTCCGCCAGCAACCGCCCCAGGGCGGCGGCCAGCTTGTCATCCTCGCCCTTGGCCGTGGCGGTGACGGCATAAATGGTGGTGGGCTGGGGATAGACCACAGGCGCCATGGCGATGTCGTTCGCCCCACCGGAGAGAATCTCCAGCATCCCGGTGTTCTTCAGCTTGGCCACGGCCACAATTTCGCCAGGCCCCGCCTCGTCCACATTTTCCTGTCCCTTGCCTTGGATGCGCAGGAGGGCTCCCAGACGTTCCTTCCCCTGATTGGCGGTGTTCACCAATTCCATATCCTTGCGGAAGGTGCCGGAGAGGATGCGGATGTAGGTCAGCTGTCCCACGAACAGGTCGTTCACGGACTTGAAGACATAGCCCACCGGCACGTCGGATTTCCGGTTCACCTCTCCCGTGGCCAGATTCAGGGGAACCTCATCCGTGGGGGCGGGACCGTAGTCGGCGATGAAATCCAGCAGTTCCGTCACGCCCAGATCCTTGGCCACGGAACCGGCGAAGATGGGGACCACGTTTTCCGTGAGGAAAGCCTTGCGGAGGCCGTGGAGAATATCCTCGTCGGAGAGGGTGCCTTCCTCGAAGAACTTCTCCATGAGCGCCTCGTCGGACTCGGCAATGCACTCCACCAGATTCTGATGGCTGCTTTCCGCCACTTCCCCCAGGGCCTTCACATCCCCGGAAAGGGCGCTGACCACCCCCTTCATGGCTCCCTTTTCTCCGTCAGGCAGAGTGACCGCCACGCAAGCCTTCTTGATGCAGGTCTCTTTCAGCAACTCCACCGTGCGTTCGAAATCCGCCTCGTCCTTGTCGCATCCGTTCACGAAGATCATCCGGGGGAGGTGCAAATCCCGGGCTATGCGCCAGGCGCGGATGGTCCCAGGCCCGATGCCTTGGGAGGCATCCACCACCAGCACCAGAAAATCCGCCGCGCTGATGGCGTTCAAAGCGTCGCCGCAGAAGTCGGTGGCGCCAGGAGTGTCCACGAAGAAGAAATGCCCATTCTTCCAGGGGGCGTTCAAGATGGCAGAATAAATGGAACTCTTCTTCTCTTGCTCTTCCTTGCGGAAGTCGGAAACGCTTGTGCCGGCATCCACACTGCCCTGACGGGAGACCGCTCCGCCCTTGAAAAGGATCAGGTCGGACAATGCGGTCTTGCCAGCACCCGCCTGGCCAGCCAAAACGAAGTTACGCACACAGTCGGAAGAACAGTTTTTCACAGGAAACTCCTTTGGGGGAATGAGGACACAAACAGTAACCAAGGGAACAAGGAATGGGGAATCCTTCCCGGGAAAGCCCCCGGAAAAAACGATGCCCGACCCTTACGAAAAACCGGGAGGGAAATCCTCCCTCCCTCGCATTGAGGAATGAAATCCAATGTAATACACCCCTCCCCAATTTTGCAAGGAGCCCAGGGGTATTTTTTTCCTTTCTTTCTGAATGGCAAACAATTACAAAAGTATGGCACTTTATCGACAGGAGTAGACATCTCCCGCCATCCTCTCCTGTTTTTCGGCACTCCCCCCCCCTGCTTCCCCCGGGAAACAGAGCGTTTTCCCCGGGGGCTTCCCCGGGGCCCACTTTCCCGGGCGGTCATGCCCGCCCAGGAACGCCCCCTGTTGTTCTACAACATTAAGGATCCAACTCCTAGATCTCTAGATCCTAAATCCTCCCCCGCTTGCGGGGGAAAAGGGGGCAATCCTCCTGAACCCCGGCAGGGGTGGGAGGATCGCTAGACGGGGGTGAAGGGAGGGCTCCGCCCAACCGCAGAGAGGAAACAGGTCGGACACGGAAAGCCCGGCAAGCCGGGCGCACGGAAACCACGGAGGGGAGACAGGTCGGACACGGAAGGCCCGGCAAGCCGGGCACGCGGAGAGCACAGAGGGGCGGGACCTGCCCCCCGCACGTCCCGCCCTGGGATTGGCGGGAAATCCTCCC
>JAEDMH010000081.1 GCA_016303095.1 Lentisphaeria bacterium
GTAAGACAAAATCCCGAGCATCCCCAACGAGCAGTGTCTGTCACATAAGTCCAGTTGACCGGCTCTGCTCGTTTTGTTTTTGCAACAGGAGAACAGGAGATGCCGAAAACCCCTTGGGAAAAATTTGTCTTTGCCCTGATGATGTCCGTGATCATGGTGCTGGGCATGGAAACCTATAACCAGATTCCCCGGTGGACGGGATGTCTTGCCTTCCTGCGGACTTTGGCCTGGGAATTGCCTTTGATGACCGTTTTGGTGATGGTGACCCAGCAGGTGGCGGGCACTCCTCTGGCCTGCGGCCTTGCCCATGTTCTGGGGAAGCTGAGGCCCCCCCGGGAACGCCCGGGAATCCTCTTCCTGTCCTGCTGCATGGTGGTGGCCATGTGCCCCCTGATGAGCGCCTGGGCGACCCTGATCTTCAAACTCTCCCTGGGATTCTTCCCCAAGGTCTGGCTGGGAACCTTCCTTCGCAATCTCCCCATGGCCCTCTTCTGGCAACTCCTGGTGGCCGGTCCCCTGGTGCGATACCTCTTCTCCCGCCTCTTCCCTCAAGAAAAACGCTGAACACGCCAGAGAAAGAAGGCGCTTGGCCCTCGACAGAGGTTTCGGGGGCGGGCGCGATCCAGGTGAAGCGTCACGGGAGAGTGTTTCCCCGCCATGGTCCTCTCCTGGGGCGTTCTGACGTCCCCAGGAAAGAATTTCGTGGCCCCGGGAAGATTCGTCCTCCCTTTTGCGAATAGATTAACCACAGGTCCTCCCCCAGAGGGCCGGAATGGTTTTGTTTGTCTTTATAACATATTGAATGCCAATATGTTATAAAGAATGATAAAAAGAGGCAGGATGGAATCATGGGTTCCTGGATTTGTCGGCATTTGCCAGTGAAGCGGTTGACGGAAGGTCCGAAGCATCATTTTTTCGGATATTTCGACAAATTTCCCTGGGACAGGAGTGGTCGGCATTTGCTGAGTCACCAGGTGGAGTTCACGGCCCGTCAGCCATTGCCTGGGGAGAAGGCGACCTTAGGGGTCATCGCCTTGGAGGAGGGGAATCGTTTTGTGCCCTTTGCCCAGACGGACGCCTGGTGTTGGCAGCAGGGCTGCATGCTCCAGTGGCTGAACGATTCCCAGGAGGAGGTCATCTACAACGACCGGGAGGGAGACCACTTTGTCTCCCGCATTCAGAATGTGGTGACGGGGGAGCGTCGCACTTTGCCCCGTCCCATCTACTGTCTGAGTCCGGATGGAGAGTGGGCATTGAGCCTGAATTTTTCCCGTCTGGACCGGGAGCGTCCCGGCTACGGCTATCCTGGGGCCTACGATCCCTGGGAAAGGGTGAAGATTCCCCAGGACGATGGCATTTTCCTGCTGAATCTGAAGGACGGCTCCTCCCGCCTGGTGGTTTCGGTGGCCCAGATGACAGAGGCCTATTTTCGCTCTGACATGGAGGATACCCCGGGATGGTTCAATCATCTCCTCTTCAGTCCAGACAGCCAACGCTTCGCCTTCTTCCACCGCTGGAGGACCTGGAAGCCCGATGGCACCCCCAGTCATGTGACCCATATGTTCACGGCCAACCGGGATGGCTCGGAGATCTGGCCCCTGAATCTGGAGGAGATGAGCAGCCACTACACCTGGCTGGATTCCACCCATCTCATCAATTTCTCCAACCGCTACCGCTCCGGCTGGCAGTATTATCTCTACACCGACCGCACCCACAGGACGGAATGCCTGGCCAAAGACCGGTTCCCTGGAGACGGGCACTGCTCTTTCTCCCCCAACGGCCAATGGATGCTCACGGATTCCTATCCCCTGGAGGACAACTGCCGCCATCTCTTCCTCTACCACCCCGCCACGGATCAGGCCTACGAAATCGGCTCCTTCTACGCCGATCCCGCCTATCCCACCCCCACCCGGTGCGATCTCCATCCCAATTGGTCCCGGGATGGCCGGCAGGTCTGCATCGACTCCATTCACGAGGGAAGCCGCCAGGTGTATCTCCTGGATGTCTCCCCCATTGTGGATCAGGCGTAAGGATCCGAAGGCGGAGGAAGGGGGGGAACCTCTTTAGGCCTTCCCCGCCTCTGCGGCCTTGGCGGACAACTCCTCCCACCGGGCGTAGAGGCGCTCCACCTCCGCCTTCGCCTCCTCCATTTCCTGGGTGAGCTCCTGGGTCCGGGTTCCGTATTTTCCATGGAATTCGGGGTCGGCGAAGATGGCTTCCGCCTGGGCCACCCGTTCCTCCGCCGCTAGAATCGCCTCCTCCATGCCCTCCAGCTCCCGCTGCTCCTTCCAGGTGAGACGCACCTTGGCGGGCCGGGAGGCCTGGGGGGCAGGGGAGGCCGCCGGGGGAGCGGGAGCGGGGGCGGTCTGGGCCAGGCGCTGGCTCCGCTTTTCCTGATAGTATTGGTAGTCGCCGTGTTGGAAGACCACCTGTCCCTCCCCTTCAAAGGCCAGGATGTCGGTGCAGACCCGGTTGAGAAAATATCGGTCATGGGAGATCACCGCCACGCAGCCGGGGAAGGCCATGAGGGACTCCTCCAGCACCCGGAGAGTGGAAAGATCCAAGTCGTTGGTGGGTTCGTCCAGGAGCAGGAAGTTTCCGCCCTGTTTCAGCACCTTGGCCAGGAGGAGACGATTGCGCTCCCCGCCGGAGAGTTCTCCCACCCGGGTGGTGATTTCCTCGTCCTGGAAGAGGAAGCGCCGGAGATAGGTCCACACCGCCACCTTCCGATTCCCGAACATGACGAAGTCGTTTCCCTCGCCAATGTCCTCCACCACGGTCTTGGCGTCATGGAGGCTGGTGCGGTGCTGATCCACATAGTTGAACTCCACCTTGGGACCGATGCGGAGAGTTCCTGTGGAGGGGGCGAGTTCTCCCAGGAGGAGCTTCAGGAGGCTGGTCTTCCCCAGGCCGTTGCGTCCCAGGATGCCCAGGCGCATGCCCCGGGTGAACTCCAGGGAGAGATTTTGGAAGAGGAGGCGTTCTCCCCGGGCGAGGGAGACATCCTTGAGGGAGACGATGAGGTCTCCGAAGGGGGCGGGAGGGGGCATGAGCATCTCCGCCTCCCGTTCCTCCGGGGGCGGGCCGGCCTCCACGGCCTCCTGGAAGCGTTGGATGCGGCTCCAGGATTTGGTGCCCCGGGCCTTGGGCCCCCGGCGGATCCAGTCGATCTCCCGGCGGATGAAAGCCAGTCGCCGTTCCTCGTTCTGGCGCACTTCCTCCTCCCGCAAGGCCTTCTTCCGGAGATATTCCGTGTAGTTTCCCGGATAGCTGTAGAGGGTGCCTGCCTGGAGTTCCAGAATGCGGGTGCAGACTTGGTCCAGGAAATAGCGGTCGTGGGTGACGAAGAGGCAGGTGCCCTTGCGGCGGGAGAGGTATTCCTCCAGCCACTGGATGGTTTCCGTGTCCAGATGGTTGGTGGGTTCGTCCAGGAGAAGGAGATCCGGGCAGTCCACCAGGGCGCGGCACAGAGCCACCCGACGCTTCTCTCCGCCAGAGAGTTCTCCGGCGGGGCGGGAGAGATCCGGCACGGAGAGGGAGGTGGCCAGTTCCTGGAGGCGGGTTTCCAGCGTCCAGCCTTGCCGGACCGTGATCTCCCGCTCCAGATCCTCCAGCTCTCGGTGGGCGAGCCCGGGATCGTGGTGCTCGTAGCGGGCCAGGCAATCCAAGGTTCCCTGGGCCCCCGCCAAAATGTTCTCCCGCACACTGCGATGCTCCTCCAGGGAAATGGCCTGGGGAAGATAGGCGCACCGCAAAAGCTTTCGACGGGAGATCTCCCCGGAATAGAAGTGATCCTCCCCCGCCAAAATCCGCAGGAGGGAGGATTTGCCGGCGCCGTTGCGGCCCACCAGGCCCACCCGCTCCCCCTCCCGTAGCAACAACTCCTGGTTGTCCAGAAGGATGCGCGCCCCGATGTTGGCGCTCAAGGCGGTGGCGGAGAGCACCACAGGATGGAGTTCCGGTGCGTCTGCCATGGTGGTCTAAACTTCGTAGATGGTCAGTTGGCAGTCGATGTTCCCGTTCTTCAGGGGATATCGCTCCACGGGATGCAAGGGAATGCAGGAAATGCACCGGGGGGAGCCCGCCAGCACCGCCACCCGGCAGTTCTTCAGGCGGGCAATGGCGTTGCCAAATTCCTGGTAGAGCCGGTTGTCGCCATCCAACCGGACGCCATAGGGGGGATTGGTCACCACCAGCCGGCGCTGACCGTCTCCCTGAAGTTCCCGAAGGCGGATGGGGCGGAAGGAGATTTTGCCGGCCAGACCGGCGCCCCGGGCATTGGCCTCCGCCAGCTTGAGCACGGAGGCATCCAGGTCGCACCCCGTGATCTTGGGAAGCTGTCCGGTGGCGCGCCGCCGGGCCTCTCCCCGCAGCTCCCGCATCCGCTCGGCCTGGACGGACCGGAAAGAGGACCAGCGTTCGAAGCCGAAACGGGGGCGGAAGATGCCGGGGGCGATGTTGGCGGCCCACATGGCTCCTTCGATGAGGAGGGTTCCGGAGCCGCACATGGGATCCAGGAGGGGGGCCTTGCCGTCCCAGTCCGTCATGCGGAGGATGGCGGCGGCCAGAGTTTCCTTCAGGGGAGCCTCCCCCCCCGCCATCCGGTAGCCCCGTTTGAAGAGAGGCTCTCCGGAGAGATCCAGATAGACGGTGGCTCGCTCCCGCCCCCAATAGACGAAGGCTCTCAAATCGGGGTCGGTGCGGGAGACGGTGGAGCGTTCCCCGTGGAAGAGACGGCGCTGCCGATCCACAATGGCGTCTTTGAGACGCACGGCCACAAAGTCGGGATTTTCGCCGCAGGAGGGATGGGCGAAGGCGCCGCAGGCGATGCTTTGGGCGGGGGCCAGATATTGTTCCCAAGGGAGGGAGGTCGCCCCTTGGTAGAGTGCCTCCAGGGTGGGGGCAGGATAGCGCCCCAGCACCAGCATGATTCTCTGGGCGATGCGGCTATGGAGGCAGGCGCGCCATCCGTCCTCCATGGCGCCGAAGAAGGGAATGCCGCCGGAATTGAGGCGGGCGGAGCGGAAGCCCAAGTCCCGCAGCTCGTCCCGCAGCACGGCTTCCGTGCCGGGGGCGGCAGTGGCGTAGAACTCGAGGGGGGAGTCTGGAGCAGTCATGGAGAGGGGGCGGAGGGGAGGGGGAGGATCAGGAGCGGGGAGGGCGGAGGCGTTGCACCAGGGACAGTTCCCGCTGGAAGAGGTGCCCCCGCTGCATCAGCTGGCGCAATTTCTCCTCCAACTCATCCCAGTTCGCCTCTGTGGGTTCCCCCGCCATCCATTTCTCCGCCTCCGGCGGGCGAAAACGCCACTGCAGGGTGTCGGCGAAAAACTCCACGCGCACCTGGCGCTTGCCGCCTGGCGCCTCCCGATCCAGCCAACCGATGGGACGTCGCATCCGCTCTTCTCCTTTGGCCGGAGCAAGGGATGCCTCGCCCGACCAGGGGAAATGTTCCAAAGAAGCCCCAGGCTATTCCTGGACAGGCTCAAACTCGTCCTTGCCCACGCCGCAATCCGGGCATCCCCAGGTGTCGGGCAGATCCTCGAAGGCGGTGCCAGGGGCGATGTTCTGGGTGGGATCCCCCTTGGCGGGATCGTAGATGTAGCCGCAAAGCTTGCAGATGTATTTCTTCATGGTCGTGTTTTTTTTCTGGGTGGGGGCACAGGAGAGGAGACGGAATCCATTTCCCCCTGGCACAGGGGGAGGTGGGAACAACGACACACTATAGCCCATGAACAGGGGGGCGGTGCCCCGGAGCGCTAGCCAAGAAGAAGCTCCCTGGACCCGTCTTTGTGATATTCCACCGTCCGCACGGGAAGGAAGTGCCCGGGAGCCTGGCGGTAGAAGAGATGGCCGGCGTCGTCCACATGGAAGCGGTCCGCCCCAAAGTCCCGCACGGCGGGATAGAAGACCACCCAGTCCCCTCCCTCTTTCAACTCTTCCTGGCGGGCCCGGGCGAAGGCCTCCAGTTCGTCCTGGAAGCCTCCTGCCGGGCGACGGGAGGGACGCGCCTCCTGAAGGCGGCGGAAGGCCTCCAGCTGCTCAGGGGAGAGCTCCATGGGCAGGGCGGGGGAGATGCCTAGAAGGGGGCCGCCATCCATGTCCTCCCCTCCTCCCGTGACGGGAGTGGCCAGAATCACGCTGGAGCGCAGCCAGTCCAGTCCCTCCAGGATGGCCAGCTCCACGGGAATCTGATGAAGCCCCACCAGGAGACGCCGTCCCTCTTTGAGGTAGGTCAGGTCTCCGGGATGGACATTGAGGCAGGGCAGGGTGGCCGTGAGATTGGTGAGGGGGACGAAGCCGGCGAAGACGCCGAAGGAGGGGGCGAAGGGGGCCAGCTTGGCCTGGAGGGAGGCGGTCCACTCCTCCCGGATGCGCCGTCCTGCCTCGGTGGCCAGGGAGATGCGGCTTTCTCCCCTGGCGTGGTAGAAACTTCGGATGTCCTCCTCCACCACGGGGAGTTGGAAGAGTTGGCCCAGCTCCCGGGCACGGCTGGTCTCCGGGGCGTCCGTGACCAGGCAGGCGACCCGGAAGGTGGCGCGATCCGCCTGCTGATCCTCCTGGAGGCGTCGCAGGATCTCCCTGGCGTTGCTGCCGCTTCCGGAGAGGAAGATGGCGCAGGAGGGGAGGGAACCGTTGGGAGAGGGGGGGAGGAGAGGGCGCAAAGAGGAGGAGGGCATGAGAGGAGGAAGCAAGGGGGGAGGACAGGGCGTCTGCCCTGAAAAAAATGCAGGATTGGCGAGCAACTTCACCGTTTGCGGTCATAGTATATAACATTCTGCCTTTCCTCTTGTCTCCCCTACGAAAAAACACGGTACTACCCTGATGAAGAAGACCGCCTCCACTCTGTTCGCCCTCCTCCTGCTGTGCTCCTTGATGCTGGGAGGCACTTCCTGCACCCTCTTCCGGAAGAGCTCCCGGGCCAGGGTCAAAACTCTCGTGGTCACCGGAAACTTCCTGCAACCCCGGCTTCTGGCCGAATTGGCCCAGGAACGCACCAAGCAGCCCATCTTCCTCTTCCAGCCCGAGGCCGGCGGCGGCGCCCTCCGCTTCCATTTCCTCCACGCCAACAAGATGAGCGAGGAGATCAGCGTCTCCAAGCTGATGGATGTGGTCTCCTATCTCAACCCCCGCACCATCATCGTCCTGGGGGATGAGAATTGCGTGCCCGCCGCCAGCGTGGAGGAGATGCGCAAGGGATACAGCGTCATGGTTCTCAACAGCGAGGACTGGGAGAAGAATGCCCAGACCTTGGGGGGCTATCTGGAACTGCCCAAACTCCAGCGGGAATTCCGGGAGATGAAGCAGCGTTACGACGAGAACGTGCTCAATTCCGCCCAAAACTAGACGCCAGAGCGGAACCCTTGGGGGCAGGCAGGAGGAAGGAAGGCCCCCCATGGCGGGAACCTCCTCCTTCCCCCGATCTTCCTCCCCCGTCTCCGCCACCCTCCGGATCTCCGGTCTAGGAGGCCGCCCCTAGGGAGAGAGAAAAGGCCTCGGCTCCCTTGAACCGATATTCACGACGAAGAGACCATGTTCACTTCCCTCTACCAAATCGCCAAAAACACCTTCCGGGAAAGCCTCCGGGAACCCATCTTCCTCCTGATTCTGCTTTCCGCTTTGGTGCTCATCGGCCTGTATCCCATCCTCACGCTCTTCGTCTTCTTCGCCCAGGAAAAACTGGTGGTGGACAGCTCCATCGCCACCATGATGGTCTTCGGATGGGGACTGGCCATCATGATCGCCAGCAACTCGTTGAGCCGGGAAATTGACAACGGGATGGCCCTGCTCCTCCTCTCCAAGCCCGTCCAGCGCCCCGTCTTCATCATCGCCAAGATCCTGGGCGTCATGGCCGCCCTCACGGTCTTCTGCCTCATCACCGGCACGGCGACGCTTCTGGCCCTCCGGGCCGCCACGGACCAGTTCTGGATCGACAATTTCATGTTCTACGGATACTTCGTGGTCCTCCTCCTGGCCATGGCCGCCGCCGGCGGATACAACTACGTGACCCGCTCCTCCTTCTGCAGCGCGGCGGTCTTCTCCCTCCTGGCGGCCCTTCCTCTCTTCGCTGTGGTGGGACACTTCAAACCCTCCGACGGCTCTCACGTGGGCCTCGCCTTCCGGGTCGTTCCCGCCCTCCTTCTGGTACTCTTCTCCAGCTGGTCCATGGGAACTCTGGCCACCGCTCTCTCCACCCGCTTCCGTCTGGTTCCCAATCTCCTCCTCTGCGGGGCCATCTTCCTGCTGGGACTCATGAGCGACTATCTCATCGGACGCAACACCAAGGAACCCTGGCAAAGGACGCCGCCTCCCGGAAAGGAGCCCCTCTGGGTGGCCCAATATGAATTCACCCCCCAGGAACGGGCGGACATCGAGGCATGGAATACCCCAGTCCTGGCGGAATCCATGGGGGATTTCATTGTGTGGACGGACAATGCCGCCACCAGCGTCAGCCTGCCCGGCCTGGGGAACGACCCCCAGGGAGCGTGGCGGGACGACCAGGGATGGAAGCAGGATGTGACCCAGTTGAAGGGGCGCGCCCAGAGGATGGCGGTCTATTCCGTGAAGGACGGCTCCTGGCAGTATCATTCCCTGGGGGATTACGCGGATTCTCGCCAGCAACCTGACCAGCCCCGGGACGCCCTGGTTTTCCGTCGGTCGGTGAATCAGCCCAAGATCCCTTCGGGCGGCACCTTCCAAAGTCCGGTTCCCGCCCATGGAAACTGGGTGGCCAATGCCTTCTATGCGGCCATTCCCAACTGGCAGCTCTTCTGGATGGCGGACGCCCTCTCCAGCCAGGACTTCGATTCCTCCGTGAACAACCGGGAGGCCTCCGTTCCCCCGGTCTACATGGGATATAGCATCGCCTATGTCCTGGCCATGAATGTCATGCTCACGCTCTTGGCCATCCTCCTCTTCTGGGGACGGGAGGCCGGACGCCAGATGGTCTGATTTCCCCTTTTTCGCGCCGCCCCGCAGGCCGCCGTCTCCCTTCCGTTTTCCGCCATGTCCAGGGAATCCCTTCCCCTGGCATGGGGAAAGAAGAGGAGTCCCCGGCCGGGAGGCGGCGTTTCCACGCCAGGGGAGCCGTGTTCTCCCTGGCCTGTCTCCCCCTCTCTCTTCCCTGCACTCCCATGTCTGACGCCAATTTCTATCTCACGACTCCCATTTACTATGTGAATGACAAGCCCCATATCGGGCATGCCTATACCACCATTCTGGGGGACGTGCTTTCCCGTTGCCATCGACTCCTGGGGGAGCCGGTTCATTTCCTCACGGGAACGGATGAGCATGGGCAGAAGGTGGAGCAGGCAGCCCGGAAAAACGGCACGGACCCGCTCACCCACTGCGACACCTATGTGAAACGCTTCCAGGATCTTTGGAAACGCCTCAATATCAGCAACGATGATTTCATCCGCACCACCCAGCCCCGCCATGTGACCGTGGTGCAGAAGATTCTCCAGGATCTTTGGGACAAGGGGCTGATCTATCAGTCGGAATATGAGGGGAACTACTGCGTGGGATGCGAACGCTATTTCACGGACAAGGATTTGAAGGAGGGATGCTGCCCAGAGTGCGGAAGAAAGGTGGATACCTTGGTGGAGAAAAACTACTTCTTCCGCATGAGCGCCTATCAGCAGCAGCTCATCGACTACATCAACGCCAATCCCGAGTTCATCCGTCCCGCCAATCGCCGGCAGGAAACTCTGGGATTCTTAAAACAGCCCCTGGACGACCTCTGCATTTCCCGGGCGAAAACCCGGCTGAACTGGGGCATCGAACTCCCCTTCGACCACGATTACGTGACCTATGTCTGGTTCGACGCTCTGGTGAACTACATCTCCGCCGTGGGCTATCTGGCTGATGACCAGAGTTTCCAGACCTGGTGGCCCGCCAATTTCCATCTCATCGGAAAGGATATCCTCACCACCCATACAGTCTATTGGCCCACCATGCTCATGGCCATGGGACTCCCCCTCCCCAAAACAGTCTTCGCCCATGGATGGTGGCTTCTGGCAGACCAGAAAATGTCCAAGTCCGTGGGCAATGTGGTCAACCCCATGGATATGGCTGACAAATACGGGGTGGATGCCCTCCGCTATTTCCTCATGGCCGCCATGTCCCTGGG
>JAEDMH010000082.1 GCA_016303095.1 Lentisphaeria bacterium
TCTCTAGCCTTTTGCCGTTTCTGGGGGATTTATTCCAGGGTGATGGGTTCCTGATGGAGGGAGCCGTCGGGCAATTTGGTGAGTTTTTGGATTTTCTGTTCCGCGGCGGAGAGTTTTTTCTCGCAGAGTTGGCTCAGTTTCATGGCCTTGTCGAAGGCGTCCATGCTTTCCTCCAGGGAGAGGGTGCCGCTTTCCAGTTTTCCCACGAGTTCCTCCAGGTTTTTCAGGGCCTGGTCGAAAGAGAGTTCCATTTCCTTGTCAGCCATACTTGTGTGCGGGTGGTGGTGTTCAGCGGGAAAGATGAGGGGAGGAGGGGGGATCCACCGTGAGGGTCAGTTGTCCCTTGCCCAGGAGTGCGGTGAGTCGGGTGCCGGGGGGGGCTTCTTTTTCCTGTCGGATGGCGTTGTGTTGTTCATCCAGGAGGATGCTGTATCCCCGTTTCAGCACGCTGGTGGGGTCCAGGGTGCGGAGGGCGGTTTGGAGTTTGGCGAGGGTTTCCCGCTTTTGTTGCAGGGGGGTGATGGTGCGGAGTCGGGTTTTGAGGAGGGTGAGACTCTCCCGTTTTTCCCGGAGCAGGAGTTTTTGATGGTGGAGCAATCGATCCTGGAGGGTGATCAGGTGTTGTCGTTGCCGTTGAGGCAAGTCGGCCAGGAGTCGATAGAGTCGTTCCATGTCGGTGACGAATCTGGCCTTTCGATCGGCCAGCTCCCGCAGGGGATCCCGGCGACTCAGGGAGTTTCGGCAGTGTTCCCAACGGGTGCGGGACAGGGTGAGGCGGTGCTGGTAGAGGCTTTTCGCCTTTTCCCGGAGCCCCTGAAGGGTGTTTTGAAGTTGCACATATCCCCGGGTGATGGTTTCCGCCGCCTTGGTGGGGGTGATGGCGAAGGCGTCGGCTACATGATCCACCAGGGTGTCATCCCGTTCGTGTCCGATGGCGGTGAGGATGGGAGTATGGGCGGCGGCGATGCCCCGGGCCAGGGCTTCGTCGTTGAAGCACCAGAGATCCTGGATGCTTCCGCCGCCCCGGGTCACCACGATGAGGTCGCATTCGCCGGATTCGTCCAGGAGCCGGATGGCCGCCAGGATGTCGGCGGCGGCGCCTTCTCCCTGGACACGGCTGGGGGCCAGGAGGAAGGAGAGGCAGGAGGTATAGGAGAAGCAGGTGGTGAGGAAGTCCCGGCATCCTGCGGCGTCCAGGCTGCTGACCACGCCCACCCGTCGGGGGAAGGGGGGGATGGTTTTCTTCCGGCTTTGGTCCACCAGACCTTCCTCGGTGAGCCGGGCCAGGGTTTTCCTCATGATTTGCATGAGGGTGTTTTCGCCCTCCACCTTGTGCAGTTTCTGGGCCAGGAACTGGAATTTGGCGGCAGGCTGGTAGAAGGACAGGGTGCCGAAGGCGAAGACCCGGTCGCCACTTTGGATCTCCTGCTCTTGGAGGATTCTTTGTCCGCCGAAGAAGACCAGGGGGCAAGTGCTTTTCTGCTCGTCCCTCAGTTCGGCAAAGAGATGGGGGGTGGAGGAGGCGTGTTTGGTGAAGGTCAACTCCCCGCAGATCCAGAAGGAGAAATTCATCTCTCTCTTGACCACGGCGGCCACCAGCTGGGCGACTTCGGAGACCGTCCAGGGGAGGCTGGGGTCATGGCGGGCGAAGAGCCTTTGGGCCAGAGAGGGAGGAGCGTCGGGGGAAGGAAAGGTTGGCATGAGGGGGGAGCCGGACGCAGGGAGAGGACGCCGGGAAAAAAATTCCCCCCGTCTCCTTTTTGCGTGGAGAAGGCGGGGGGAGGGGAAGGAGAGGGAGTTATTCGCCCTGTTCCAGCATGGCGGGAACGGTGTCCTCCGCCAGTCCCTTCAGGATTTCCAGATCCTGGCGGGAGAAGGAGCAGGTGATGCCCAGGGTGGCGCCCTTCTGGGTGGAGGCCAGGGTCTGGGGGAAGGAAGTGCCGGGGAGGAAGGTGGGGAGGAGCCCCTGGGCCGTGGGCACCACCTGGGTGTCCAGGAGGTTGTTCTTCAGGAGGGTGGCCTGTTCGGCGGAGGGCAGGTCGGCCTGGAAGATCATGTCCAGGCTATTGGCCGTCCCCAGGAAGCGGAGGGCGACCCCCTGGATGGCCTTCAGGGCATTCTTGGTGTCGGCGTCAAAGGAGCCGTCGCCCACCAGATCCTCGATTTCCTTCTGGAGCTCTGCCGGAATGGCGAAGGTGAGGGCGAAGATGTCGCCGGCGAAATCCCGCCGGGCGGCCTGGAGGGTGGCGGGCATGGGGGCGGGGGAGGTGATGGCGGCCTGCAAGAGGCCTTCGCTGGCGATGAGAATGGTCTTCCCGTCCTTGGAGATGGCCAGTTCCAGGTTCAGGCTGGGGTTGTTCTCCAGGTTGGCCTTCACCTTGTAGCCATTGTAGCCGTTGAAGAGGCAGGGTTCCACGACGAGGGTCTGGGCGAGCTCCGGCTTCACCATGGGGAGCATGGAGAGCATGTCGAAGAGGGATTTCAGGGAAGCGGTGTCGCAGTAGAGTCCCGCCACGAACCGGGCGTTCTGGGCGTCCGCCGGGGAGAAGGTCAGGTCGTTGATGTTCACGCCCAGAGCCACCACCAGCTGGAGATTGTCCTTGATCTCCTGGGGAATCATGGCCTCGATCTGCTGGAGGGTCTGATTCTCCTCCTGGGCGGCTTTGTTGGCCAGCTCCTCCTTCTGAAGAGCCTCGGCCATGGTGCCCTTGATGGCTTTCTGGTTGGCCTGCACCAGAAGAAGCGCCTGGGGGACGGCCACGTTATTGAGGGTGATGTCGGCCTGGAGGGTCAGAGCGGCCAGGAGGGCGCAGAGAAGCAGGAGGGACTTTTTCGCCATGGATGGGGTCTCCGTAGGGGTTGGGTGGGTTGGGGTGGATGGGAGGGATCAGTTGAAGTGGATTCTCGGGTCAATGACAACGTAGCAGAAATCGGAGAGGACATCTCCCAGGAGGGCCAGGATGCTGGTGAGGGCCAGGATGCCCATGAAGACGGGATAGTCCCGCCCCACAATGGCTTCCATGCTCAAGTTTCCCATGCCGGGAATTTCGAAGACCCGCTCGATGATGACGCTGCCGGCGAACATCACGGTGAGGATGCTGCCGAAGCCGGTGGCCACGGGGATGAGGGCGTTGCGGAGGGCGTGTCCCCAGAGGGCCTGCCGGGAGGAGCCTCCTTTGGCATAGACGGTGCGGATGTAGTCGCTGTTGATTTGCTCCAGGAGGGAGTTTTTCATCAGGAGGGTGAGCATGGCGAAGGAGCCGGCCACGTAGCAGAGGACAGGCAGGAGCATATGCTGCAGGCGGTCCCAGAGTTTCGCCAGGGGGGGGAGGGTGTCGGCCTGGGGGGATTGGAATCCGGTGGCGGGCAGCCAGTCCCAGAATCCCTCTGTGGTGCCGCAGAAGAGCATTTTCAGGAGCATTCCCAGGGCGAAGACGGGGATGGCGTATCCGGTGAAGACCACCACGCTGGAGAGCATGTCGAAGGGGGTGCCGTGTCGGACGGCCTTGGAGACCCCCAGGGGGATGCAGACCAGATAGGTGAGAAGGAAGCTGCTGAGGCCAAAGACCAGAGAGACGGGGAAGCGTTGGGAGATCATCTCCCAGGCGGTCTTGTTGGAGAATTTGTAGGAGCGGCTCAACATCCCGCAGCGCTCTTTCCAAAGCCAGGTCCAATACCGTTGCCAAAGGGGCTTGTCAAAGCCGTAGACCTTCCGGAAATTCTCCCGTTCCCGGGCCATGGCCTCCTGGCTGGCGGAATCCCCTCCTCCTCCTCCCAGGGAGGCCTCTCCCCCACTTCCCATCCCCTTCATGCGCATCATCATCTGATCCACCGGCCCCCCCGGCAGAAACTGGGTGATGGAGAAGCAAAGGAGGGTGATCCCCAGAAAGGTGGGAATCACCAGCAGGAGTCGGCGAAGGAAGTAGTCGAGGCGGGACATCGCCGGGGGCGGGGGAGACTAGGGGGCGGGGGGATAGGCCATGGGAGGAGGAGCGTCCCGCAGAACCTGGAGGCGACGCTGCCGCTCTTCGGAAGACATGGGCGCCAAGTGGATGCGCAGAAGCCCCTGGACCTCGCTGCATTCAAAATCCTCGATCATGGCCCTCCGGTAGAGATTGATGGCATCCCGGGCCGTGGTGTCGGGGCACTGGGCCCTCATGGCCAGGCAACGGGCCTCCATCGCCGTGGCCTTCTCGGAGATCTCCGGGTCCATCTCGGACTGCCGGGCGTCCTGGAAGCTCTCCTGGGCCTCCAGGAACGCTTGGGAAGCCCCTTGCTGCTGCTCGGGATCCTCCGCCTCCAGCAGCTCCATGCCCTGGTTGAAGAGGGTGATGCCCACATTGTAGTCCATTCTCTGGAAGCGCATGCGGAAGCGTTGGCTGCAGAAGAGGACGGAGAGGAGGATGAAGGCCAGGAAGAGGATGTTCTTGGTGGGGGAGTGGCTGGCGGCCTTTTCCTGGGGGGTGGTTCCCGTGGAATCTTGCATCGTCATCGTGGCGTGGAGGGGGGTGGGGAGGGGGCGTTGGGCCGGGGTTTTTTCCAGGGATGGACGTGGGTGATGGTGGCCTGGGTGGGGTCCTGTTCATCCACGATCCAGAGGATTTCCCAGTCTTCCAGATAGCACTGGTATTCCCGTCCGGGGATGCGTTGGTAGGCGGGTCTGGGGTCGGCGGCGATCACCTTTTTGGCCAACGCCAGGAGAGCGGGGTGTCGTTGGGCCAGCCAGGTTTGGAGAGCGGGTTCCACCTTGACCCGGAGGGCCTCTTGGGGAGGCGGGGCGTCGGCGAATCCCCCGGTGGCCTGGGGGATGCTGTCGGTGTAGGGGAGATAGGGCTTGATGTCCAGGATGGGGGTGCCATCCACCAGATCCAGTCCGGAGACATGGAGGAGGATTTTTCCCCGGGGGCGGAGTTCCACCCGTTCCAGTTTCAGGGCGGAGAGCCCAATGGGCATAGGGCGGAAGGGGGAGCGGGTGGCGAAGACGCCCAGCCTCTGGTCTCCCCCCAGGCGCGGCGGACGCACCGTCGCTTTCCATCCCTCCCGGAGATTTTCGCTGAAGACGAATATAACCCAGATATGGGAAAATTCCTCCAGTCCCCGAAGGGCGTTGGGCTGGTTGTAGGGCGGCAGGATCTCCAGGGTCCCCGTGGCCTCCTCAATCAGCCCGCTTTGCCGGGGAATCCCGAATTTTGTCCGATAGCAGCTATGGACGGTGGCGATGGGGGAGAAGGAGAACACGGGGAAAAATCAGAGGAGGCGCTGCACCAGCTCCTGGAGGGCGGGCTCCATCATCTCCAGGCAAGCCCGGAACTTGTCCAAGGAGAGGTGATTGGGGTCGAAGATGTCCTTCTCTGTCCGAAGGATGGACATGAGCGTCCGGGTCTTGTTGCGGGCGGAGACGAACCGGGTGGTGATTTCCTTCTCCTGATTCTGGGTCATGCAGAGAATCAGTTCGGAGGATTTGATGAGCTTGGGGGTCAGCAATTGGACCCCCAGTCTCCGGGGAACCAGCCCCCGTTCCGCCAGGACCTTCTCCACCTCCGGGGCGATGTGCTGGCCATGCTGGGCCCGGAGGCCGGCGGAGTCGCAGGGGCACTCCTCCAGTCCCTCCTGGGCGGCCAGAGCTTGGAAGAGGGCGGCCGCCAGGGGGGCGCGGGTGCGGTCCGAACTGCAGACGAAGAGCACTCGTGGCATGGCTGGGGTCTACTTCTGGAGGGAGCGGAAGTATTGGATGGTGGCGGCCAGTCCCTCCTGGAAGTTGGAGCAGGGCTGGAAGCCGGTGGCCTTCAGCTTGTCGATGGCGGCGTAGGAGTGCTTCACGTCCCCGGCCCGCTCGGCCTGGTGGAGGATTTGGGAGCGGGAGCCGGTGAGCTGGATGATCATCTTGGCCAGGTCGTTGATGGTGATGACGCCGCCGTAGGCGATGTTGTGGACGCCAGTGGCGTCGCTTTCCGTGGCGAAGAAGGCGTTGGCCCGGGCGATGTCCTTCACATAGATGAAGTCCCGGGTCTGCTCCCCGTCGCCGTAGATGGTGAGGGGTTCGTTGGCCAGGGCTTTGGCCACGAAGATGGGGACGGCGGCGGCGTATTGGCTATGGGGATTTTGGCGGGGTCCGAAGACGTTGAAGTAGCGGAGGCAGGCGGTGGGCAGATTCCGCTCCCGGGTGAACATGGCGCAGTAGTATTCGTCGTCCAGCTTGGTGACGGCGTAGGGGCTCTTGGGTTCGGGGACCATGGTTTCCCGCTTGGGCACCTCTGGGTTGTCTCCGTAGATGGCGGCGGAGGTGGAGAGGCAGAGCTTTTTCGCGCCGGCCTTGGCGGCCGCCTCCAGGACATTCAGGGTGCCCTGGGTGTTGATCTCCACGCACTCCTGGGGCTTGGCCATGGATTCCGGCACGGAGATCATGGCCGCCAGGTGGAAGACGTAGTCCACGCCTTCCATGGCCTTTTCCAAAACGGGCTTGTCCAAGATGGAGCCTTCCCGGAAATCCACCTGGAAACCCTCCAGATTCTTCAGAAAGCCGGTGCGGAGATTGTCCAGCACCCGGACTTCGGCCTTCCCTTGGAAGGCTTCCACGATATGGCTGCCGATGAAGCCGGCGCCGCCAGTGACGAGAATGCGCATGATGATTGGTTTCCTTGAAGGATTGTGGTGAGGGGAGTGTGGGGGGGGGAGAAATCAGGCGGATTTGGCCTCTTTTCCCAGGCGGAAGGCTTGGAGGGCGGCCTGGACCACAGTGTCGCCCTTGGGGGCGAAGTGCTGTTGGATGGCCTTTTCCAGGATGGCGGCGTCCAGTCCCAGGAAGTTGGCGATGGCGCCCAGGAGGACCACATTGGTGTTTCTGGGGTTTCCGGAGGCCTTGGCCAGGGAGGTGGTGTCCAGGAGGAGGGTTTTGGGCATGGCCCGGAGTTCTTCCCGGATTTGGCTTTCCTGGGGGTAGTCGGGGATGTTCACCAGGGGGGTCTGGTCGGTGATGAGGATGCCCTGGGGGGCGAGGCAGGCCCGGTGCCGCAGGGCCTCCATGGGTTCCATGGCCACCACCATGTCCGCCGTGCCGAGGGTGATTTGGTCGGCGAAGATGGGTTGGCTGGAGAGTCTCAGGTGGGCGAAGACGGAGCCGCCCCGCTGGCTCATGCCATGGATTTCCGATTGTTTGACGTGGAGCTTTTCGGCCACGGCCACCTTGCCGAGAATGGCGGCAATGGTGAGAATGCCCTGCCCGCCGACGCCGGCCAAAACGATGTCACATTTCATGGTTTGGGTTCTCCTGGGAGGAAAAAAGGGGGGAGAAGGAGGGGAGGGAGGGCTATTTCTTGGCCACCTTCCGGCGGAG
This sequence comes from Lentisphaeria bacterium, assembly GCA_016303095.1. Classification (GTDB taxonomy): domain Bacteria; phylum Verrucomicrobiota; class Lentisphaeria; order Oligosphaerales; family Oligosphaeraceae; genus UBA1724. Next base: position 7,334 of record JAEDMH010000082.1, read on the forward strand.
GGTCTGGATGCACTCCCGGCGGGCGATGATCACGGAGACGCCGGGATGGCGCAGCTCTTCCTCGAAGATGGCTTCGTTCTCCTGGTGCTTGGCGGGAAGGGGAAGAATCACCCGGATGTGCTCCCGGGGAACCCCCATGCCCGCCACAATCTCCTCCAATTTGCCCAGGGCGGCGGATTCCTGGCCCCCCGTCATGCCCACGGTGAGGTTGTCCAGGATGACCACGGTGACGGGACTCTTCTCCCAGATGGCGTCCAGGAGGCCGGTCATGCCGGAGTGGGTGAAGGTGGAGTCTCCGATGACGGCCACGGGATGGGCCATGCCGGCGTCGGCGGCGCCTTTGGCCAGGGTGATGGAGGCGCCCATGTCCACGCAGGAGGTGATGGCGTTGTAGGGAGGCAGGGCGCCCAGGGTGTAGCATCCGATGTCCCCGAAGATGCGGGCGTCGCCCACCTTCTGGCAGGCTTCGGTGAGGGCGCGGTAGGTATCGGCGTGGGGGCATCCGTCGCAGAGTCTGGGGGGGCGCTGGCGGAGGCTTTGGGCTTCGGGGAGGAGTTGGGGGGCGGGGAGTCCGCAGGCCAGCTGGATGGCGCGGGTGTTGAGTTCCCCGGTGCGGGGCAGGGCCCCGTCCATCCGTCCCCGGATCTTGTCATTGCCCAAGGGGCCCCGGAGGGATTCCTCCACCACGGGCATGCCCTCTTCGATGACCAGGATCTTGTCGCAGGTCTCCAGGAGGGTTTGGAGCTGGGGGAGGGGGAGGGGATACTGGGAGATTTTCAGGACGGGATGGGGGCAGGCTCCGGCAAAGGCCTCCTGGAGGTAGTTGTATCCGATGCCGCAGGCCAAAATGCCCAGGGAGTGGTCGGGGCCGTCGGTGTAGGTGTTGAAGGGGGAGTTCTGGCTGGCCTTCTGGAAGGCCTCCTGCTTGTCCAGGAGCGCCTGGTAGTTCCGCTTGGCGATGGCAGGGAGGAGGACGTAGTGCCGGGGATCCTCATGGAAGCGGATGGGCTGCTGGGGCAGGGGGGTGTCCGCCACTTCCACATCCGCCCGGGAGTGGGAGAGCCGGGTGGTGAGACGCACCAGCACCGGGGTGCCCAGCTCTTCCGAGAGAGGAAAGGCGTAGGCGGGCATCTGGTAGGCCTCCTGCTGGGAGGAGGGCTCCAGCACGGGAATCATGGCAAATTTGCCGTAGAAACGGCTGTCTTGCTCGTTCTGGGAGGAGTGCATGGAGGGATCGTCCGCCACCGTGACCAGCAGGCCCCCGTTGGCCCCCGTGATGGCCGCATTCATGAAGCCGTCCGCACAGGCGTTGAGACCCACGTGCTTCATGCAGGCTATGGCCCGCTTGCCCATGTAGCTGGCCCCTATGGCCTCCTCCATGGCGGCCTTCTCATTGCAGGACCATTGACGGTGGATGTTGCGCTGGGCCGCTAGGGGAGACGCCTGGAAGTATTCCATGATTTCCGTGGAGGGCGTGCCAGGATAGGCGTAGCAGGCGGAGACGCCGGCGTCAATGGCGCCTTGGGCGTAGGCTTCGTCGCCAAGGAGGAGTCGAATGGTGGACATGGGGGGGAAAAAGGAGGGGGGGAGGGGTGGGGAAGCAATTAAATTATATCATAACTACTTCATTTTCAAGTAGTTATGAAAACTTTTGGCGGCCATTGAGGGCCAGGGCTAGAGAAGGAGTGTCGGCATAGGAGAGGTCGGCTCCGGTGGGGACGCCGATGGCCAGCCGGGTGATGGCCAGTCCCTCCCGCTGGAAGTCGTCCAGGAGGAGTTTGGCGGTGGCCTGTCCTTCCACGTCGGTGCTGGTGGCCAGGATCATTTCGGTGACCTTGGGGTCGGCCAGCCGTTTTCGGAGGGCTTCCCAGCGCAGCTGTTCCGGGGTGATGCCGGAGAGGGGGGAGAAGCGTCCCCCCAGGACATGGTAGAGGCCATGGTAGCATCCGGTGCGTTCGATGACGGGCACCTGGGGCGCGGTCTCCACCACGCAGATCTGGGAATGATCCCGCAGGGGAGAGGAGCAGATTTGACAGGTCCCCCCGTTGGTGTAGAATCCGCAGACGGGGCAGGGAACCACATGTTCATGAAGGTGGGAAAGCTCCTGGGCCAGGGCCTGAAGGTCCCCCTCCTTCCAGCGAAGAAATTCCCATGCGTGGCGCTGGGCAGTCTGGCTTCCTACCCCCGGAAGTTTCCGAAGGCGGGCCGCTAGCCGTTCCATGGCGTCGGGAAGCTTGATTTCCATAGGTGGCGTGGAGGGAAAAGACAGGACAACTAGGATTTCTCCGGCGAGGACCCTAAAGGCACTACCCCATCGTAGGGCTCAAAGCCCAGGGCGGAAATGATGGCCTTCACCGCCGGCTCCTTCTTCAAAGCCGCCATCTCTTCCTTGGTGGCCCGACGAAATCCGCTCTGGGTCAACTCGTCCACAGGAACGGACGCCCCGCTCTCCTCCCCCACAGGCAACTCCGGAAGGATATCCCGCGCCAAGGAATCACCAGATTCTTCCTGACCTTCCCACCCCTCCCCCTGGATAAGCTCCGCAGGCGCCGGAGCGGGCGCCGGAGCGGGAGCAGGAGCCGGTGTGGGTGCCGGTGCGGGGGAAGGTGCGGGGGAAGGAGCCGGTGAAGGTGAAGGCGCGGGTGAAGGCGCGGGGGAAGGCGCGGGGGAAGGCGCGGGGGAAGGCGCGGGGGAAGGAGCCGGTGAAGGT
>JAEDMH010000083.1 GCA_016303095.1 Lentisphaeria bacterium
GGAGCTGGAAGCCTTGCAGCAGCGTCAGAAGGAGCTGGAGCAGGAGCGCGCCGCCATGGAGGAGGCCCGGAAGCTGGCGGAGCAGGAGGAGCAGATTCTCGCCGCCGCCCAGGAAAAGCAACTGGAGGACAACCTTTCCCAGCTCCATGTGAGCCAGCCGGGAGAGCGGGTTCCCGCCACCCTTTCCGGCATTGTGGTTCCCCTGGGCCCCAACGCCAATCAGGAAACCACCCATGCCCTCTGCCTCGTGAAGGACGGCCGCTATGTGCCGGAAGCCTATCTTCGGGCAGAACGCTTCTCCCTGCGGGACTGGGAGGGCCAGGAAGTCACCGTGAGCGGACTCCAGGAGCGCAAGCGAGGCTGGAGCCGCCCCCTCCTGGTGGTCACGGGCATCGTCCTCCAGTAGTCCCTCCCTTTTTCCCCTCATCCCCTTTTCCCTTTAGTTCCCATGCGCATTTTCGTCGCCGGCGGCGCCGGCTATATCGGCAGCTGCACCACAGAATACCTCCTGGATCACGGGCATCAAGTCACCGTCTTTGACGCCCTGCTCAACGGGCATCGGGACGCCGTGGATCCCCGGGCCGACTTCATCCAGGGCAATTTGGAAGATTTGGACGAGCTCCAGCGGGCCATGGACCAGGCCCAGCCCGAGGGGGTCATCCATTTCGCCGCCTTCATCGAGGTGGGGGAATCCATGGTGGATCCCCTGAAGTACTTCCGCAACAACGTGGCCAACGCCATCAACCTGTGCCAGGCCGCCACGGATCACCAGGTGAGGAAGCTGGTTTTCTCCTCCACGGCGGCCGTCTACGGCATGCCGGAGCACTTCCCCATTGGGGAGCAGGAACCCAAGGCCCCCATCAACCCCTACGGGGAATCCAAGTTGATGTTCGAGCGCATCCTCCAATGGCAGTTCCAGCGCAAGGGACTCCCCTACACTGCCTTGCGCTATTTCAACGCCGCCGGCGCCACCGCCGTCCACGGAGAGGATCATCACCCGGAAACCCACCTCATCCCCCTCATCCTCCAAGCCGCCACCGGAGAACGAAAGGCCATCTCCATCTTCGGAGAAGACTATGACACCCCCGACGGCACCTGCATCCGGGACTACATCCACGTGCTGGATCTGGCCCAGGCCCATCTCCTGGCCCTCCAGTCCGACTACTGCGGCGCCCTGAATCTGGGCACCGGCGGCGGCTCCTCCGTGCGACAGGTCATTGACACGGTGAAAAAGGTCTCCGGACGGGATTTCCCCGTGGAGGTGGCGCCCCGGCGCCCGGGCGATCCGGCCCGCCTCATCGCCGATTCCACGGCCGCCAAGAAGATTCTGGGCTGGACTCCCCAATACCAGGATCTGGAAACCATTGTCCGGGACGCCTGGAATTGGAAGCAGGCCCATCCCCAGGGCTACCACGACCGCTAGCCCCACCTTTTTCCCATGACCCGGCGCCTCCTCCCCCTCCTTTTCCGCGCCCTCTGTCTCCTTTTGGCCCTGTTCCTTCTGGCCAGAATGCTTCATGGACAGGAAAGAATCTTCGGGGAACGGAAGGAAGAGGCAAGCTTCTTCCTCTTCGGAGGGCTGGCTCTCCTTCTCTACCTGGGCGTTCAGATTCTGGGCGCCTGGCGATGGAATCTTCTTCTGGGGGCCCAGGGGCTGGCTCTTTCCTACCGCCAGGCCCTTCGCCTGACCCTGGGAGGCAATTTCTTCAGCCTGATCATTCCCGGAGGAGTCTCCGGCGATCTGGTCAAGGTGGGAGCCGCCACCGCCGCCCATCCCGGCAGGGCGCCGGAACTGGCTCTGGCCGACCTTCTGGATCGAGGCATCGGACTCCTGGGGCTCTTCTGGGCCGGCCTCCTCTCCCTCTGCCTCCTCCTGGGCGACCCCTGGCACAGACTGCGGGAACACTGCCCCGGCCTCCTGGCCGCCGCCCTGGCGATCATCACCCTGGGGGTTGCGGCCAGCCTGCTGGGTGCCCTGGGATGGCGCTTCTGGCCCGCCCTGGCCCGCCCTCCGGTTCTGCGCCACATCGCCGCCCGCTCCCCCGGGTTTCTTCAGAGGGGGATCCGTCGTTTGGGGACGGCGCTGGCTCCCTACCGGAAGCGTCCCCTGGTTCTTCTCCAGGCCTTGGGGATCTCCATGGTCATCCACCTTCTGCTGGGGAGCGAATTCTTCCTTTTGGGCAAGGCCTTGGGAGAGAATGCCCTAGGCATTCCCGCCTACCTTCTGGCCACCCAGCTGGCCAACGCCACCGCCCTCCTTCCCCTCACCCCAGGAGGCCTGGGGGTGCGGGACACTGTGGCGGAAAGCCTCTTCCTCGCCTTCGGCGCCACTCCTCCGGAAAACGCCACCCTCATTCCCCTCTTCTACACCTTCATCCTCACCCTCTGGGGACTGGCAGGCGGCCTCCTCTACGCCCTCACGCCCTCCCCCGCCCCTTCCACCTCACCCAACCCTCTCCCTCATCCATGAAACACACCCCCATCAAGACGGCACTCCAGTGCCGGGACTTCGGATGCACCCTCACCGTGGCAGGATGGGTGCGCACCAGACGGGACTCCAAGGCGGGTTTCTCCTTTGTGGAGCTCAACGACGGCTCCTGCACCAAGAACCTCCAGATTGTGGCCCCCAAAGAGTTGGCCAACTACGAGAGCCAGGTGCAAAAGCTCTATCCTGGCTGTGCCATCTCCGTCACCGGTTCCCTGGTGGAGAGTCCCGCCGCCGGGCAGGCGGTGGAGCTTCATGCCACAGAGCTGACGTTGCTGGGGGCATGCGATCCCCTGAAATATCCCTTGAGCAAAGGCCGGATTTCCTTTGAGCGTCTCCGGGAGGTTGCCCATCTCCGTGCCCGCACCAACACCTTTGGTTGCGTGGCCAGGGTGCGGAACTGCCTGGCCATGGCCACCCACCGCTTCTTCCAGGAGCGGGGATTCTACTACTTCAACGCCCCCATCTTCACCGCCAGCGACTGCGAGGGGGCCGGCGAGATGTTCCAGGTGACCACCCTGGATCTGAACCGAATCCCCAAGAACCCGGAGACCGGAAAGGTGGATTTCAGCCAGGATTTCTTCGGCAAAGCGGTCAACCTCACCGTCTCCGGCCAGCTGGAGGCCGAAACCCACGCCTGCGCCTTAGGCAGCGTCTACACCTTCGGCCCTACCTTCCGGGCCGAAAAGTCCAACACCACCCGACACCTCTCCGAATTCTGGATGATTGAGCCGGAAATCGCCTTCGCCGACCTCCAGGACAATGCGGATGTGGCCGAGGACTATCTCCGGGCTCTCTTCACGGCCGTGGTGCAGGAGTGCCCCGAGGAATTGGAGTTCTTCGACCAGCGCATTGAAAAGGGGCTGAAGGAACGCCTGACGCGACTCTCCACGGCCAAATTCGCCCGGATCACCTACGATGAAGCCATCCAGCTGCTGGAGAAGAACAGGGATGCCTTCGAGTTCAAGCCCTTCTGGGGAGCCGACCTCCAAAGCGAGCACGAGCGCTATTTGGCGGAGAAGGTCTTCAACGGACCGGTGACGGTGATGAACTACCCCAAGGAGATCAAGGCCTTCTACATGCGTCAGAACGACGATGGCAAGACGGTGGCCGCCATGGATGTCCTCCTGCCCGAGGTGGGGGAGATCATTGGAGGGAGCCAGCGCGAGGAGCGACTGGAGAAATTGGAGGCCCGCATCCGGGAGTTGGGCATGGAACCCGAGGCCTACTGGTGGTATCTGGATCTGCGCCGTTTCGGCTCTGTTCCCCACTCTGGCTTTGGTCTTGGCTTTGAGCGCATGGTGCGCTTCTGCACGGGCATGGCCAACATTCGGGATGTAATCCCCTTCCCCCGCGCCCCCCGGGAAATCGAGTTCTAGTTTTCCTCTCCTGCCCCCCCTTCGGAGATTCTCATGAACAGGAAGGCATGGGTCATTCTGGCTCCGGTTCTGGTGCTCTCCCTCCTGGGATGGCTCTATTGGCGGGCTTTTTCCCAGAGAAACGCCCCAAAGACTCCCGCCCTGGAACCCCATGCCGTCTTCCCGGAGGAAGACACCCGGCCGCCGGCCGATTTCTTTCCTGCCCATCCTGGGGAGGCCTCCCCAGAACTCCCCTGGATTTCCGAGGAGGAGCTATCGGAAGGTCCATCCCCCCTTCCGGAGGAAGGCATGGCCGTCTTTCTGGACTACCGGGAGCTGCAAGAGGCCGCCGCCGCCCTCACCAGCCATCCTCTCCTCCAGAAAATCCTGGCCAGCCGGACCTTTGTCCGGGCTCTGGTGCAAACCCTGGATGCCCTGGCTCAGGGGGAGGTGCCCAATGTCGCCATCCTCCCGGGATTTCCCCGGGAACTCCCTCCCTTCCAGGCCGATCGCGCCCCGGGATATCTCGCCCCCAGCGCCAGCACCTCCCAACGCCTCACTCCCTGGGTGGACGCCCTCTGCGCCATTCCTCCCTCCCAGGCGGCACGCTGGCTCCAAGCCGCCGCCCCGCTCCTCCAAGAGGAACTCCGGGCTCTGGGAGATGCCCAGGCCGATTTCCCCCAAACCCTCGCCGCCGCCCTCAACCAAATTCTCGCCACGCCAGACTTCTCCTTTCCCCCAGAACTCCAAACGACCCCACGGGCGGGACACTACGAGTTCAAAGACCCCATCTTCCAACGTCTGCCCCCCCTCCAAAAAGCCCTGGTGAGAACCGGATATGAAAATTGCGGAAAACTCCGCCAATATGCCCAGAGCCTGAAAACAGAGCTGGGACTCCCTTGAGACAGCGGCGCACTTCCGGAGGGGGGAGAGGGGGAGAGAGGCGTGAAACCTTCCCGCCCCTTCCGGAAGCCCTGGAAGATTCCTATTTGTTTCGGAGCCGCAGAGCGTTTCCCGCCACGATGAGGGAGCTGCAGGCCATGGCGGCGGCGCCCAGCCAGGGCGGCGGCACAAGATGCCAGGGAGAGAAGAGTCCTGCCGCCATGGGAATGGCGAAGAGATTGTAGCAGAAGGCCCAGGCCAGATTCTGGCGCACCACCTTCAGCGTATTTCGGGAGAGGGAGACCGCCTGGGAGACCGCCATAAGAGAGGGGGTCAAGACGACGACGCCCGGGACCCCGGAGAGACCGCCGGACGATACGCCATCACCGCCACAACCCCAAACCCCAACTACGAAATCCGGCACAAGAAGGGGAAGAGGGGGAAGCCCGGGATGATAATGCCCCTTCCCCTCTCTGCACGGCCCCCCGCCGGAAGGACTCCCCTATCCGCCGCATTATAGTACGCCCCTGGAACCGCTTCCCCCAAACACACCCCAGCCCCCTCCCCATGCCCTGCCACCACTCCTGTTCCTGCGCCCACCACTCCCACGAAGAGGATGGGGCCCAAAGCCCCTTCGCCGTCGTCGTCCCCTGCGGCCTGCAGACGGAATACAAGACCAATCCCCTGGGGATGGATGAACCCAGGCCGCGCTTCGCCTACCAGTTGAAGGGCGCCGTGCGCCAGGAGGAGAGACAGGTGCAGGTCTTCCCCGCCGGCGGGACGCAGCCCGTATGGGACACAGGCTGGGAAAAGACGGGGCTCTCCCAGCAAATCGTCTACCAGGGCGCACCCCTGGAGCCCTTCCAGCGCTACCTTTGGCGCGTGCGCATCAAGGATGAAACAGGCAAGGCATGCCCCTGGTCCCCCCTGGAGGAAAATTATTTCGAGACGGGATTCCTGGGAACCCCCTGGAAGGACAGCTCCTGGATCGGCTTCTGGGGCGGCAACCGCGTCAGCCAGCACCCCCAGCTCTTCTTCCGGGAATTCGACCTGCCCGCCCTCTCCTCCCTGGCCAGCGCCAGGCTCTACGTCACCGCCCTGGGCTGCTACGAGGCGGAACTCAACGGCACCGTGGTCTCCTGGCCCCTGGCCCCCGGCTGGACCGCCTACCGCCACCGCACCCAATACCAGGCCTACGACGTGAAGGAATGCCTGAAAGAGGGCAGGAACATCCTCTGGCTCACCCTGGCCTCCGGATGGTATGACGGACGCATCGCCGGAGAATGGAACGACGGATACCCCCTCTACGGGGAACACGAGGCCGTGCGCGCCGAACTCCACCTCGCCTTCCAGGATGGCTCCCGCCAGGTCCTGGGCACCGACGCCACCTTCCAGACCGCCCAGTGGGGCGGCGCCATCCGCATGAGCGACATCTACGACGGGGAACTCTGCCAGGGATGGCGCACCAAGGAGATGGCCCGGCAGCAGGCCTGCACCCCCGCCGGCGCCTTCTCCAAAATCCCCGTGGACATCACCTGGAACAGCGGCCCCCAGGTGGCCCGACTGGCCATCCGGGAACCCGTCTCCATCACCCGGCGCTGCCAGGGGACCTACGTGGTGGACTTCGGCCAGAATTTCACCGGGCGGGAGATCCTCCACATCAAGAACACCGTGCGGGGCGCCACCATCACCGTCAAGCACGGGGAGATGCTGGAAGAGGACGGCTCCGTCTACGTGACCAACCTCCGGGGGGCCAAGGCCATGACCACCTATATCTGCGACACGGCGGAGGAGACGGTCTACGAACCCACCTTCACCTTCTACGGCTTCCGATACCTGGAGGTCTCTGGCTGGCCCGGACGCGCCCCCACCAAGAAGGACATCACCGCCGCCGTCCTCTCCAGCGACCTGAAGCGCACCGGACTCTTCATGTGCTCCCACGACATGGTGAACCGACTCTTCGACAACGTGGGATGGGGACTGCGCTCCAATCTCCTGGACGTGCCCACCGACTGCCCCCAGAGGGACGAACGCTTCGGATGGACGGGGGACGCACAGGTGGTCTGCAACGCCGCCACCTACTGCCTCCAGGCCCCTGACTTCTACACCAAGTGGCTCATCGACCTCAACCTGGACCAGGCCCCCGACGGATGCTACCCCAACGTCTCCCCCAACCCCAGGCAACGCCTCATCCCCGCCACCCACTTCCCCGGCCCCGCCTGGCAGGACGCCGCCATCGTCGTCCCCTGGCAGCTCTACCGGAAATACGGGGACGCCAGGGTCCTGGAGCGCCATTTCCCCCAGATGGACCGCTATCTCCAATACGTGGTGGAATACTCCAAGGGCACCTATGTCCCTGAACCTCCCCGATACGGCGACTGGCTCAACATCGACGCGCCCACCAGCAACCCCCTCATCGCCACCGCCTACCTGGCCGGCATGCTGGACCTGCTCTCCCGCATGGCGGGAATCCTGGGGCGGACGGCGGACCAGGAACGCCTGGCCAAGCAGGCCCGGAAGGCGAAAAAGGCCTTCCAGGCACGCTTCGTGGACCCCGAAAAGGGCCTGGTGGAGACCACCCAGTGCGCCCTGCTTCTGGCCCTCCACTTCGACCTCCTCCCCCCCAAGTGGGTCCAGCCCAGCGTGGACGCCCTGGTGAAGGACATCCGGGAGAAGCGGAACCTCCATCTCTCCACAGGCTTCGTGGGCACCCCCCTCCTCCTGCCCGTGCTGAGCCGCTTCGGACAGGCCGACCTGGCCTACGACCTCCTCCTCCAGACCTCCTACCCCGGCTGGCTCTACCCCATCACCCAGGGCGCCACCACCATGTGGGAACGCTGGAACAGCTATACCAAGGAAGGGGGATTCGGCGACATGAACATGAACTCCTTCAACCACTACGCCTACGGCGCCGTGGCGGAGTGGTTCTTCGAAAGCATCTGCGGAATCCAGCCCATCGACGACGACCCCGCCGCTGTCGCCTTCAAGCGCTTCCGCCTGGCCCCCCAGCCTGGAAAGCCCCTGGACAGCGCCTGCGCCGTCTTCGTCTCTCCCTACGGCGTCATCTCCTCCTCCTGGGAGCGCAAGTCCTCCCGGAAGGGAAGCCAGCTCCTCTGGAACTTCTTCGTCCCCTACAACACCACGGCGGAAATCACCCTCCCCCCCGGAAAGGTGCTGGAGTTCTCCGGAAATTCCGAATTCCTCCACGACGACCGGGGCGGCCTGCTGGCCCTCCCCGGGGAATACACCATCCTCCTCCAGGAATAATCCCCCCTCCCCCACCTTGCCTGACGACTTCGGAGACCTGCTCCCCAGGAACCTCTGGCCTCCCAGCCACAGCTGAAGGCCGGGACGGCCATGGGGAACGCCCTGTCCCTAGTGGACATGGTGGCGCTCCTGGTGGACGCCCGGGCGCCCATGGCCACCCGCACCCCACGCCTGGAATAGCGCATCATCCAGCGCCCCAGGCTCCTGGTGGCCAACAAGGTGGACCTGGCCGCCCCCTTCATCAGCCGCCGCTGGAAGGAGGCCTTCGCCGCCCCGGGGGAGGAACTCCTCCTCCTGGACGCCAGCCGGCAGCGGAACCCGAAGGCCCTGGTGCGCCAGTGGAGGGACTTCGCCTTGGAGCAGCGCCGGCGGCGGGGCGCCCTCCTCGCCTCCCCGCAACACCCCTCCTTCCTGGAGTCCTGGAAGGGGGAGGAGGAGTTCTGGGGGATTGTGGGGCTCCTCCATGACGTGGACTTTGAGAAATATCCCCAGGAGCATTGCCGGAAAGCCTCGGAGCAGCTGGCGGAGATCGGAGTTCTCCCCTCGCTGGTGCATGCCGTCTGTTCCCACGGCTGGAATCTCACGGTGGATGTGAAGCCGGAGCATTCCATGGAGAAGGTGCTTTATGCGGTCGACGAGTTGACGGGGCTGATTTGGGCTTGCGCCTTGGTGCTGTCCTCCCGAAGCGTGAAGGAGCTCCAGGTGAATTCCACCGCAAGAAATTCCGCAACGAGAAGTTTGCGGCGGGCTGCTCCCGCCCGGTCATCGAGGTGGGGGCGCAGTTGCTGGGGTGGTCCCTGGATGAACTGCTGGAGAGGACCCTTGTGGCCATGCAGGAGACCTCCGACGAAGTCGAGGCCCTTTCCAGGGAGTGACATTGCAGGGTGGAAACAGGCGGCCCCCTGCGCCTCTCCCGGAAAGCCGCCACCCCCGCCGGACTCCCCTTTCACACCTCGGTCAACACCACCGACCCAGGAAACCTCCGCCAGGCCCAGGATTCCTGGAGAGCCCCCGTGAAATACGATTTTGACCAAATCATCCCACGCCGCCACACCAATAGCCTCAAGTACGACTTCGCCAAGGAGTGGGTGGGGCAAGCCCGAGGGCCTGCTGCCCATGTGGGTGGCGGACATGGATTTCCAGGCACCGCTCGCCGTCCGGGAAGCCCTCGCGGAAAAGGCGGCCCACGGAATCTTCGGATACTCCAACCTGGATGAAAGCGACTTCGAGCCCCTGGGCCACTGGTTCGAGACACGCCACAACGGGAAGACAGACCCACATTCCGCCGTCCTCACCCCCGGCATCGTCTTCGCCCTCTGCACCTGGATACGCTGCCTGACACAGCCCGGGGACGCCATCCTCATCCAGGAACCCGTCTACTACGGCTTCAAGGCGGCCATCCGGAAAACCAACGCCGGCCCGTGGCCAGCGAACTGCTCTTCGACGGAACCCAGTACCACATCGACTTCGAGGATTTCGAACGGAAAATCACGGAGAACGGGGTGAAGCTGTTCCTCCTCGGCAGCCCCCACAACCCGGTGGGACGGGTCTGGACAAGGGAGGAACTGGCGCACATGGCGGAAATCTGCCTGCGCCACGGCGTCTTTGTGGTGGCCGACGAAATCCACGAGGACTTTGTCTACCCGGGACACCGCCATACGGTGTTCGCCTCCCTCTCCCAGGAGGTGGCCGACGCATGCGCAATCTGCACCGCCCCCAGCAAGACCTTTAACCTCGCCGCCTTGCACAACGCCAATGTCTTCATCGCCACCCCCCAGGCGAGAAAGGCCTTCCCAAGGGAATTGGACGCGGAGGGCTTCAGCCAGCCCAACATCATGGGGCTGGTCGCCTGCCAGGCCGCCTACCGGCATGGTGCCGATTGACTCGACCAACTGGTGGAATACCTGGCGGACAACATCGCCCTCATGGAGGAAACCTTCCGCCGGAAAATGCCCCGGCTGCGTCTGGTCAACCCCCAGGGGACCTATCTCCCCTGGGTGGACTTCTCCGGCCTCGGACG